>DDPL01000042.1:0-4659 GCA_002342175.1 Legionellales bacterium UBA2469
TATAATATGGTGATTTTTGGATTTGCGAAAATTTCAGGCGCCAATATCGATTTCTATGACTCATCATCACAAACTGTGATTCATCAAAAATTAACCGATGCCAGAAACAATGGTATGAAAGTCTTGATTTCAGTTGGCGGACAAGCCAATACCTTTAATCCCGGTTCTTTGGATAGCACCCAACTGTCTCAATTGGCAACCAATATTGTGAATTTCATCAAAACGAATAATCTCGATGGTATTGATTTTGATATTGAAGTGAAAACTGATCCAAATTTATTATTAACCCTGTTACAAGATATCCGCAATATCGATGCAAATATATTGCTAACCGCCGCCCCTCAAATTAACAATGGACAACTGGTAACAACAGGGAATAATCAGGATTACCAATCAGCGATTAATGCGGGTTTATTCAATTATTTATTCCTACAAGAATACAACACACCCCCACAAAATGACATCACCTATATTTCATCCATCTATCCTACCATTAAAGCCCAAGTGCCAAGCCAAACTAAAATTGTGACAGGTCAACCCACCGCCGGTGTTGCTGCAGGAACAACCAGTATTTATCACCCAACGGCTGAACAAACCTTAAATACTCAAGAGGTCACGCCAAAAATGTTACCCGAACTGCAAAAAATCAATGGCGATAGCCAATATGGTGGGGTTATGGGATGGTCTTTGAATGTCGATTACGATGCTGCAGACTATGGTGATACAACACATATTGCCGGAACTTATGCTTATGGTTTAAAGGACTGCGTGCTCAACAATCAATGTGTGACCCCACCCACTCCCAAGCCATCAGTGAGCAACTACACACTGCAAACCTCCGATACCGATACAGCGACAGGTCTTGGCATCATCATGACCATTAAAGATAACCAAGGCAATACATTCACCACTGATTATATTGCCCCAAATTCAAATAAGGTCTACAACGCCTACTCCAATCCCTCAGCGGTAAGCATTGAAGGCAAACAAAATCTAACCGTTCATTGGGAGACTTATCAAGGCGGTCCTTCTGGCGATTGTCCAGGAAGCTTTAACCTCACACAAAATATGAATATTATGGTAAATCCAACCTATAAGAGCTGTGATTTTAAAGCGTTACCCTAATCTATTTGACGATTACTGGCATCTATTGATACATTGAGTGATGAATAGTGCGAGGAGTCGTTAGAATGGAAGCGCGAAAAATAACTGGTGGTGCACTGGTCGTTAAATGTCTTGAAGCCATGGGAACCGAATATGTTTTTGGTATCCCTGGTGCAAAAGTTGATAGTATCTTTAATGCTCTTATTGATTCAAAGATTAAACTTATATTATGTCGCCATGAACAAAATGCCGCATTCATGGCGGCCTCATATGGCCAAATTTCCGGAAAACCCGGTGTGGTGCTTGTTACATCAGGTCCCGGGGTCACCAATCTCACAACTGGATTACTCACGGCAACAACAGAAAGCTACCCGATCATTGCTATAGGCGCCAACGTAGAACAATCGATGCAAGAACGAACAACACATCAAGTGCTCGATAATCAAAAGCTGATGTCTAGTGTGTGTAAACTATCGGTTGAAATCCATAACATTGAAAACATTCCAGAACAATTCATGAACGCGTATCGTATCGCAGTTGAACCGATTAAGGGCGCAAGCTTTATTTCAATTCCTCAAGATATTTTACTGCAAAAAACATCCATCAAACCTTTAAATTTTTTACCTCCACCGCCACATGGCCATGCCAATTTATCATTATTGGAAAAAATTGCACAACGCATTCAATCTGCAAGCAATCCTGTACTGTTTCTGGGGATGAATGCACCCAAAGATACTCAATTATATGAATCATTTTTAACAACCTATCCGATGACTGTAGTGAGTACCTTTCAAGGATCTGGGCTGATTTCATCTCAAAATTTTAATAAATTTGCAGGCCGCGTGGGTTTATTTAAAAACCAGCCCGGAGATTATTTTTTAGCCCAAGCCGATTTAATCATCACCGTCGGATTGAACACCATTGAGTATGATCCTGAAATTTGGAGTTCCGTCGAAAAAAACATTATTCATCTCGGATATATGCCTTGTCGCCTGCATAGTTACTACCAACCCCTTATTGAATTACGTGGCGATATTCATCATAACTTGCAACAATTAAGCTTACTATCAAGCCCTCAACAAATGTCTGAAACAACCCTACAAGAGATTATGATACGTCGCCAAGAATCCTTGCAAGAATTTACCATTACAGACAACCGAACCGGCATTCATCCCCTTCACTTTATTAACTGTTTAAAAAACTTGGTCAATGACCAAGACATCATCTGTTGTGATATTGGCAGTCATTATATGTGGATGGCACGATATTTTTATATTCACCAACCCAACCATTTATTATTTAGCAATGGTCAACAAACCCTTGGCGTTGGATTGCCTTGGGCAATTGGCGCAAAATTTGCCAACCCCAAAGCCAGTGTTATTTCCATTTCAGGTGATGGTGGATTTTTATTTAGTGCCATGGAACTAGAAACTGCTGTTCGTGAAAAGATAAAGCTGATTCATTTCATTTGGACCGATGGTGCTTATGATATGGTTAAAGAACAAGCCCTTTTAAAATATGGACGTGCCACTGATGTTAAGTTTTCCAAAATCGATGTTGTATCTTTTGCCAAAACATTTGGTGCAGAAGGTTATGTTTTAGAAAACATTGATGAATTCTCTACTATTTTTGCAAAAGCCCGAAAATCAAATGTGCCAGTACTAATTGATGTGAAAATCGATTATCAAGATAACCCAAAACTATTTGTGCAGATTCATGATCAATATAAGGATTAAGTTGACTGTCACTCAATTTTTTTTAAAACAGCTGGAATATCGACGTCTAAATTACATTGATAAAAATCATCTGTTTCAAAAACTTGGAGCATGAACTCATGACTTTTTTGCATTTGAAGTTGCGCCTGCACCAAATTTAAGTCAAACACATGGCCGCCAAGCGTACGTTCTTTATTAATATAATGATAATGGAAATTTTCGATGGTTAAACTTTTGCTATATGAAGGACAAAAAGAAACCACTAAAGTGCCTTCAGAAATTAGTAAAGTTTGTTTTTTTTGAATAGCTGGCAGCAAATCTCCAAGAGGTTGATGTGTGACATATTGACAATTTTCACTACGAAGATGCACATTTGTAAAGATACCATCGATTCTCAACATGTAAAAAATATTGGTGGTTTCCATTTCAGCAACAATTTTTTGATTTAACTCTTTTAATGTCGGTATGTTTTGAATAAGGAACGTTTTATACGGCTCAAATTGACTTACTAGCGCAAATGGTGTGGCATTTTTGGGGTTCACTTTTGAAGCCTGCCCCAATTCATCCATTTGATAAAACTCGCCATCTAATGCGATCAACTCGCCTTTCAAACCATTCACTGTACCTAAACCAAAGTTACCCAACTTCTGAATGTGTTCAAAGGGGACATCCCCCTCATAAATGCCATTTAGAAATGCAGGTAATATACCGAATTGATAAATCTTAGCCATGATAATTCTCCAGTCCGTATTGTTCAATCCTTAGGCGATTACAATAAGCGATAAGGTATCGAGAGCAAATTTTAAATTTGTTATGCAAAGACCATATCCTCCACTATACCTTAGCTTGTACGTAAACTAATCACCGTTAGAGCGATGAACTTTCAATACTAAGCAATCAAACGCAGTTTGCTTGCTATTTTCTTCTTTTCTGACGACTCATCACCTGGTTTCTATTTCTTGAAGCATCTAGTCTAAAATGTTATCATTATACATTTTTTTATTGCAAGCGATTATCTCTCAATAAGCTTTAAGAACTTTATTACGTTTTAACGCATTAGAAATAGGTTAACTATGTCAAAAAAAATGGGCTTTTGGTCGGTTTTTGCTATTGTAACCGGCAGTCAGATTGGATCAGGTGTCTTTATGCTGCCTGCAAGTCTTGCACCCTATGGAAAATTTAGTATATATGGTTGGCTGATTTCAGCAATTGGTGCCATCTGTTTATCATTGGTTTTCTCTGGTCTTTGCCAACGTTTTCCACGCACTGGTGGTCCTCACGCTTATGCCAAAGCCATGTTTGGATACACCGCCGCCTTTTTTACAGGCTGGACATATTGGGTTATATCGTGGGTCAGCACCACTGCTGTGATTATTGCTAGTATTTCTTACTTAAGCCCTTTTATTGGCTCCCCTTCCCCTTTCGTCTACCTGCTATTAGAACTGGTTTTGTTAATCTCAATTACCTATCTCAATTTAAAAGGAGTTAAAGCTGCTGGAAAAGCTGAGTTTGTATTAACTTTATTAAAAATAATCCCCTTGATGATCTTACCCCTCATAGCCTTGTGCTATTTTAATATCGATAACTTCAAACTATCGCCATCAATTGTATCGACGCCGATGTCTTCCAAACTTGCGCATGTGATTTTATTAACACTATGGGGCTTCATCGGATTAGAAACCGCTACCACACCAGTAGGCTCAGTTGAAAATCCCAAAGTCACCATACCTAAAGCCATTATTTTAGGGACAACATGTTCTGCATTACTTTATATTTTAAGCAGTATTGGCATCATGGGATTGGTTCCTGGTGATATTTTAGAAACCGCTAAAGCACCATA
>DDPL01000042.1:4687-14549 GCA_002342175.1 Legionellales bacterium UBA2469
CCAGCCAATATTTATTTCATGGTCATTGGCATCTGTTGATTGCAGTAATTGCATCGGTTGTTTGTATTGGCACTTTAAATGCGTGGATGCTAACCAGCGGTCAAATCGCCCTTGGGCTTGCTGAAGATCAATTAATGCCTGTATTTTTTGCTTATAAAAATAAAGCGGATGCACCAACTGTGGGATTAATTATCAGTTGTATTGGGATTATCCCTTTATTGTTTCTCACTTTAAATAATAGTATTGCTAACCAAATCACTGCCATCATTGACTTTTCAGTCATTGCTTTTTTATTTGTCTATTTAATATGTGTATTTGCCTATCTCAAGGTCTTATGGCAAGAAAAAGCCAATATGTTTCATTGGAGTTATAGCATCGGTGCTTTAATTTTTTGTAGTTGGATTATTAGCCAAACGGCGCTCAGCACGCTTGGCATTTCCACGTTTTTTGTATTATCAGGCTTACCCATGTATATGATTTGGCATCGAAAAAAAACAATCAAAAGCGAACTCATACCAAATGTATAGTCCCGAATATGATGATTTAGAAGATTTTTATCCCGATAACAACATCAGAACGGCCCTTTTAGAATATCTTTGTCATGCATTCTCTGAAACACCCCATGGCTGAATCGGGGCTTTTCGCCGCATTTTCGTAAATTTAAAACCACACCAAAAGAAGCAAATGAATAAGTGTGATTCTCATTTTTCATTAAATTATATTGATAGAACAGCTACATAGGCTTTTTTAAAAACATTATAGTGGACTCATTCGCAACGAATATGGCGAAGCTGCTTTCGAGCCATTTTAAATGGCGCACTGCTCTCTTATTGTTTCTATTGAGGGATGCATACAAATGGCGGCCGAACAATAAAGCGTTGGCATCCAAGCATATATTTTCCAATTCTCAACAATTTGCATCTGTCTTAAACCAAACATGGTTGAAAATTGTTGTGTTGGATAAGATAAACCCATTCCAATCGCTTTTATAAATGCTTCCTTTTGAGACCACAAATTAAAAAAAACCATTTGCTGCATCCACGTAGGAAAAGTTTTTAAATGGTTCATTTCTTTGGGTGAATAAAGCATTCCTGCCAACTCAAAAATATTAACGCTTTGATGATGCTCTAAATCAATACCAACTGGATGTTCATAACCGACGGCTACCAAGGCTTCATCTTGTGAGTGACTTAAATTAAATTGCAGCTTTGGATAAGCATGAAGATAAAGTTTGCCATAGGCATTTTTATCAAAAGCTACTCGATGTGGCAAATCCACATACTGTCTTAAAATAGCTTTTAGGGTTGAACGGCCACTCGCGAAACGCCTCTGTTCAAATGATTGATGAAAAGAATGAGCCTCCAGTAATTCTTCTTGGGATAAATCATGCCAAACGGGATGATTCAGTTCAAATCGCCAAATATCAACATGTGAGGCCTGTAATTTATGCACCAATACTACACCGTTCTTGTTTTATCCCATTTAAAAGGAATCATATTAAACCATTTTTTCTTTTTCATCATCTTTAAGGACATGGTAAAGATTGTCACCACAACTAACCCTCCCACCAACAAAGCGGGTGCAGTGCAAGTATGGGTTTTTTTCAACAGAATAAGCGATAACAGCGGTGTCAATCCTGCCGAAAGGCTTGCTGCTGAAGAATATAAAATGGATAACACTGTACAACGCAAATTTAAAGGAAACATCTTGGTTAACATCACTGGCACGGTTGCGCAATAAATCGCGGAAGGTACGGAAACCAAACACTGTATCAAAATGAATTGTGAAAAGGTTCCATACGACAAAATAAATAAAAAGGGCTGGGATAAACCTAGAAAACCCAATGCTGATATTAAAACCATTTTTTCCTGGCTCAATTTATCCGATAAACGACCTGCCAAAGGCATAACTGCCAANNATTAAAGAGAAAATATTAGAAATAATGATTTGGTTATCAGAAAAAGTGCCATAAATATGTGCTTGTGTTGGCCCATAGATATAGAACATAAATGTTGTGGTGACACCTAAAGCACTTAAAACAAAAACATGAATTGTTCTTAACTTATTTTGATAAAAATAACTCATCGCTTCCTTAAATACTTTACTTAATTTGGGCTTAGGCTGCTCGGAATAATAAAGGATATACTCTAAGCTTTCAGGAATAAAAAATCGGATATATAAACCAATAGAGGAGCCTAATAAAGCAAAAATAAAGGGGACACGCCAAACAATCCACTCAGATTCAGGGTAATATGAAATAAATCCTGTGACACCCAATGTAACAATAGATGCTAGCAATAGTCCGGCAGCACATCCAAAAGAAGCCCAGCTACCACTGTAGCCTTTATGAGATTCATCGGCATTTTCAACCAAATAGGCTGATGAATTTAAATACTCCGCACCACAAGAAAAACTTTGAATGACACGCAAAACCAACAAAATAATCCATGCGGAAATGCCTATCGATTCTCGCGAAGGAATAAATCCAATCGCAGTGGTTGCAACGCCCATCGAAATAATAGAAGCGGCTAAAGTAATTTTTCGACCATAGGCATCGGAAAAAAGTCCCAATATAAAAGCACCCAAGGGACGGGCTAAATATCCTGTAAAAAATGTGATAAATATCATTAATAGACCTTTAGCTGTGTCCCCAATTAAATATTTGGCTAAATAGACTGATAACAGTCCACCAATGGCCATGTCAAAAGCTTCGATCAGGTTTCCGATCATTCCAGCAAATAAAATTCGATGACAATGCTTCATAATAAATCCTCTTTTTAACTTTATCGAGTAGAAATCAATTTTAAATGTGATTTTGACGAAACTGCTGGTTGAATCATCGGCAATTCCGTTAAAATATTTTGTAAACAAAACCGACCCATGGAAGAAAGCGTGTCTGTTTTATTGAGCAAATCGATATATGTCGATTCATCCAAAGATTTCACGCCAAACGAGTAAGACACATGAAATTGCTCATGTTTTGCAGGTATGGATAATGCAAAACTTAATTTAGGCTTTTCCAACTTATAATGCTTTAGATATAAACGCCCGGGTTCTTGATAAATATGATTCCAAATATGCATTTTTTTATTTTCAAAAAAAGCCCTTTGCAAACACGGATCATCTTTCCATAAATGACGCTCAATCAAATGATGCTCAATTGCCGGCCGAGAAGAAAACATCATTAGCTCGTTATTGGTATTTAATAAAGAAATAGAGATGTAATCGACCTCTAGATGGCCCAAAACATCATTAAAAATAAAACGCAAGCTTCGATAATGTTCAAAAAGATAATTTTGCGCTTGCGGATGTAAGCATATATTGAAATCCATATCAATTCACTTTAAAGCAACTAGATGGCTTTTTTCTTTTGTTTTTGTTTAAAAGAAGAAATAGAACCAATGGCCAAATCAATGATTTTCTCGAGGTTTTCTTTAGAGGCTTCAATTTCTCGTATATCACGCAACAGTTCAACTACAAAATCAGCATAAGCATCGGTTTGACTTGTTTCTTCACGGTACAAATGATGGCTTCTCTTTAATATATAATGCAATAAGGTTACATCGATGGGATTCATTTCACGTCTTGAATCTTCTCCAAACAATAACCACCCAGGAGAGACCTGTAAATGCTGTGCAATAGCAATAACTTTTTCATAACAAGGCAAAGCCTCACCACGTATATATCGACGGCAAATTTGCTCAGATGCATCTGCAAACTTTGCTAAAGTATGCATACAAATGCCATTTGGAGAACGTGATGCCGTAAAGCCATTGGCTTTCATCGCTTCAATCAAGCGTTCTGAAAAATCTTTATAATTTACCAATACCATTTCATGTCCCCTTTTTAATAGACAATACAAAAATTAACATATTTTTATTTTTAGATCAATTTTCATAATAAATATTTATTTTATTTTTTTTAAAGGATAATATTGATTATAAATTCCGAAATGCGTTAATATAACTTTCGTTAGTGTTAAAAATTATTTCGGAACTGCGCTTTAAAGTAGTTATCCGACGAGTAGACAGGGAGTTTGCAATGGAACAACTAATCAACCCAAAAGTGAATATTTATAAAAGCATGATTCAATACTTTTTAGATTCTACGGATTATAGCTTGAAACGAATTGCGCATTTATCGAATTCATCCATTCAGAATATTCAAGCCATTTACCGTTATAATGAAATGCCTGAAGATTTTAAAGAAGAACTGGATTTAGTTCGACTTTATCTCATGATTTTAGATTTGGAAAAACGTCGCTTAGATAAACGCGGCTTTAACCTTTATAGCATTTAAAGATCTCAATTCGAGATCTTTTGCATTCCAAATTGAAGATCATAAGCATGCTGCAACTCCGGCGTATCATGTCGATGTTCTATTAACCATCGCTTGGCGTCATATTGATTACCACTAAAAAATAACTGTGAATAACAATATCGCGAATGCCCTGGTGATTCAATAAGCGCTGCTTGATGCTGATGAATATTCTCCAAGTCGACATATATACCTTGGTCTAAAAATGCACTAAATTCTTCAAAGGAATCAAATATGTTATAAAACTCCTCCATCAAACGTTTAGCAACCTTTACGACAATCATGGGCCAAACCGTTTCAACACCTTCATTTTTGATATATAAAATCCATTGGATAACGCTCAAAAATGTCATTAAACACTTCGGCCGAGTGAAATTCTGAATATATGCATGTACTTCTTCATTCACAACACACTTAAACTTTTCACCGGCCACATATTTTGTCATATAAATTAATTTACAATCTGGATGAACCCCTTGCATGCGCTCAATCAATTTATTAAAAGTACCACCGGCACAGATTGGTGAATCCTTTTTAGCAATAATTCCCTTCAAACTAATGGGTTGTTGGGCCTCCATCAAAGCCAACATGATTTGTTTGCTTCCATCTTCAAACGTTCCCATTCGATGTTTTGCATCGACCACTGCTAAATAACATAAAACCAATAACTCCTTAATACTTACCCTTGATTTCGGATCTCGATGATGTTCTTCAGGTAGCATCAATCGAATGATGCAACGTAAGGTTAAACGAAAACCCGCCTCATGAAAAAAAATGTTTTGCAAATCATCCATCAAGTCAAAAAGCAATTCATCAATATTTTGTCCTTTCAGCTCATGTCCATAACGTCGCATTAACCGTTCTGCAGAATCTGATGCAGAACGATGGATACTCGACGTGTGGGTGCTTTGTTCGGGATTAAATTCATCATCATCTACCAAATTGTTCTCATCCAGAAAATGTTCTTGAACATATGCCAAAATAGTTTCTTTCGCCACTTGAATATCTTCAGAAACCTCACAAATTTGTAACATGACCTCTAGATGCTCTTCTTGAAAATCAACCCATTCATAAACATGTTCATCAACCCATTCATACACATTCCACATATCTTCAATCGATGCTGTGGGTTGAAAAAATAAGACCTCTGAATATCGAATCAAAGCCTCCCACTGATCTGGATTCAACGATATTTGTGAGAGAATGGTAAAGATTCCTTGAGTGAACACTGGATTCAAAGATTGGCATAAAAAGGAAAAAAGTAGATAACTTTCATCAGTGGCATCAAATACCTCGGTGACATTCATTCGTTCTACAATATCAAACAGTTCTTCGTGATGCTGAAGCAATAAAATCCACATCTGCTCTTTATGAGCACCGCTTAATAACCCCGTAGGGAACAAATGCATCAAGCATTGATGAAGTTTTTCAATATTCGATGCCGACAACATTTCAATAAACGATGCCTGCGTCAACATTTGCTCCTGAATCAAATATATCATCGTACTGACGGTCCATTTGGGTTTTTTAACCAACAGAGAGCTCATCGTCGAAATGAATCGATGTTGTGGCAAAAATCCATAATCTTGCAAAATAGAAAGGCCTTGATGCAAATGATAGACATCAAAATAACGTGTTATTCTTTCAAAATACAACTGCAACCCATGATTTGAATCGCCCTGATTATAGCGCCATATATTTAACAGTTGATGAATATATTTAAGGCTTCCATTCAAGTATGGTGCTTCAGATTTTGGGGAAAACTGGTGGCGCAACACCCTTAAAAAATTTTTTCGATACGTTTTTACATGTTTTGCATCAGCACCCAATAATCCCATTTTCCACATGCATTTCACTAATAAACCTAATTCTTCAATATCATCGTGTTCAAATAAAAACCGAAAGTAATGATTGGCTTTGGGGCTGGCAAATAAATTGCAATGCATCATAATCGACATCAAATCGAGTACTTTTTCTAGATCAGCGCGGCCATTGATTCGATAAAAATTGGAAACACCCTGCTCTCCTTTGAGCAAGTCACATGGATGAATATTCAAGTATTGATGTTGAAAAATTAAACCATTATCAATTTGTAGTTCGGTTGGATTCAACATTATAACGGCATATAACTTATCTAAACTGAATGGGCCTCCAAGCATATATAAATGTTTGCAAGCAGATTCTCCCTTCAAAATATCAGTGTGTTCTAAATTTTCCAACGCCATAGATAAGTAATTTACATTCGCGTGCTTCAAGACGAAGTCAAATAATTTTTGAGCATTTTTAGGTTGTATTAAACACATCCTATCCATTAATAAGAGACATTTTTCAATATACTGAATGCTTCCATGATTTTGCACATAAACGCTGTTATTATGAAACAGTTGATGTCTAAAAAGTCGGCGTATATTGAGTGGCCCTTTTTCATTTTGTAATAAATGATGTTTTTGCATGAAGATCAAACATCGTTGAAGTTCGTTTATACATTGATGCCGAATCAGAAAGCTCAAAACAATTGGGCCATACTTAGGCGTTAAGATGCCAGCACGAGAACATAAGGCCAAAGATGCTAATAATTTTTTTTTCTGTTTATGCTTTTGAAATTTTTTGAAATAAGTTGGGATTTCATACCCTTTAACATTCATACTTTTCAATATAAAAAAGAATAAAAAATCGTCTTCGGTTTGAATATTAAACACACCATCAAGTTTATTTTTTAACATCGGCGACTCAGTTAATAACTCCTTAAAGATGACTCGAATTACACGATGAAAAATAATAATATTCGGATGCTTTAACACCATGATGACCATTTGCTTTGCCCCTGGATAACAATCAAATGAGGTCTGTTGGAGCATATCAAAAATATTTTTAACATAATAAAGACTAAATAACGTTTTATCAGCGGAACATAGAGGACCATAATCATGTCGAATTAATCGTTTGAATATCTCATCATCCATTAAACCAAGTTCACTTAACAATCGATAATTTGCCATGATTGCCGAGGCTTTTCCAGGGCGGGTGATTTGTTCCACATATCGAGAATGTTTTGCGACACTTAACCGTGATGACAATCTTATTAACGCCAATAAATCTGAATATTCATTCGCTTCTAAAATGTTTTCGAATTTGATATTGGCATCTATTCCTTCTAATACTCCATTAAAGCTTAAATAATGCAAAGTCGTATAAAGACCATATAACTGCTGATGCGATAAGAGCTTTTTTATCTGAGCGACGGTCATGGTTCTTAGATTTAAGGATTGATGATGCGCCAAATACGACAACACGAGATTTAAGTTTTCTAAATCTTCTTGTTGAAGCAAGCATTTTATAATATTGACTTTATCTGACAATTTTTCAAAACGAAGTAATTTTAAATGCTTTAATATATGGTGGAGATTGGAACCTATGAATAACGATAATCTGTCTTTATAGGCCGCGTACACATCCATATTCATTTGCCAAAAATAGCAAATATGTACTACATTATCGATACAATCTGAATCATGATAGTATGCTTCTATCCATTTAAGCATCGTTTGCCCAAAGATATTTGCACCTTGGTTTTCTGTTGCGATAAACAATAATTTATTTAAATCAGCTTTTATTTTTGCCGATATCATATCTACTTATCTCCAAAACTCTCCGCCGTCGCATGCTATATTAAGAATATATTGAACTCAAATCGTTTTTTTATTTATCACAAAAAAAGTATAATTTAATTTACATAAATGTCTTAAAAATGATACAATAGTGGAAAAAATTATACTCTAGGGGAAATATGAACAAAGCAAACATTCTTTTTCATTCATTCTTTTTTCTTCTTTTTTCCATTTTTTTCTACGGAAAATCATTTGCTGAACCGATGAACCTTGCTGCTTTCAAATATCATTTAATGACTTATCATGATAGTGGTGAATACGCCAAAGAAATGCAAGAAGTCATGGATGTCGCTGAACAATATATTGTCAAAAAAAGCGAGCAAAATCCACAACAACATCTAGCATTGGTTCTTGATATTGATGAAACTTGTTTATCAAACTATAACAATTTACTTGCACGTGATTTTACCAATGACTTACAGCGAATTCATACTGACACGCTAAAAGGCAACGCAACACCCATCGCTGCCTGCCAACACCTTTATAACGTCGCTAAACAACATCATATCAATGTTTTCTTTGTCAGCGGTCGTTATGAGCAAGAACGCCAAGTCACAGAAGCCAATCTTAAACAAGCCGGTTTTTCTGGCTGGAAAGATTTGATCTTACAACCCGATACCAGCTTTGGAAAACATGGCACCGTCCAACCCTTTAAAATTCATGCGAGAAAAAAATTAGAACAAGAAGGTTACACCATTCTTGCAAGCATTGGAGACCAATACTCAGATTTAAAAGGTGGGCACGCGCTAAAAACCTTTAAGTTACCAAATCCTTATTACAGTACATTACCTAAGCCTGCAGGTTAAACCCTATAATAAAAAACCCGACAGCTGTCGGGTTTTTGTATAACTACCTTCAAAGTTTAAAACATCATACCGCCAACCCACTTCATGCCAAAATACAAACCTTGGATTCCGAAATTATTGTTATGCGCACCGGTCGATGATCCTGCTGATTCTATTGCACCTACATACTCATTCCATAACCATCCAGCGTCAAAACTTAAATCACCCTGTGCCAAACTATAGGTATACATCGCACCTAATTTTGCATCAACAGTTGGAACAATGCGTGGATCGTTATAGTTAGTGATATAGCTACCTGTAGATGTTGCTAAACTCTCATTGTAATTTGTTTTAGAAGAACCCGCTAAGGCACCAACACCTGCTGTTCCATAAATATCAAATCCATTGCCGAATCCATAATCCAAATCAACACCAACTCGTGGTCCAAAACCATTGTAAACGCCTGTAATAACCGCATTTGTAGTTACCGGAGTAGTTGGTGCTGTAATTGTACTTGTAACATTTGCATCGGATGCGACACGAGCAAATTGTGCGCCCGCATGTAAACGTACAAATTTATTTGCACCAAAATCAACATGTTGTCCAAACTCAATATTCACTTGATCCCAATCGTTATAAATAGATGCATTAACACTATTAATCGTTGTAGGATTACCCACTGTATTTCCTGGAGTAACTGGATCATATGGGGCTTTAAATTGTCCAATATTTTGATTAGGCGCAATATTTAAAGAATCAGAACCACGGAAATGGTACCAGTTTAAATTCAAATCATTTCCAGTATTGAAATGATGCGATGCTTCTAATTGAAAGCCCCATGACCAAGATGGTGAAAGACCGACATCAACTGATCCTTGAGAACCTGTAAGAGTACGATTAGCAACAAAAGTTGTTGATGTTGGTTGCACATACAATGCGCGACCACCAATATCCCATAATTTTTCTTCGCATGGCACAGTCACGTTCGTAGGACTACAAACTGGGCCCATTGTGCCAGCAAATACGGCAGTACTTGAAAGTGCAAATACAGCCAAAGCAGATTTTTTTAACTGTTGTAACTCCATGAAAATG
>DDPL01000042.1:14703-14930 GCA_002342175.1 Legionellales bacterium UBA2469
AATGTCAATTAAGTTATAGGCAGATGCTAAGGGTTTATCAGAAATACATATCAGAGGGTGATGCTGGTTTAACCCACGGTAACCGTGGCCGAGTCTCAAATCGAAAACACAGCAATCACCAAGAAATTATAAACATATATTTGAAAAAATATGAAGGATTTGGACCTACTTTAGCATCAGAATATTTATTACAAGATGGGTATAAGGTCAACCATGAGACATTACGC
>DDPL01000043.1 GCA_002342175.1 Legionellales bacterium UBA2469
AAAAGCCATGAAGAGGAGCCGTTGCAATTTCGTCAAACTCCCAAAATGTTTTTACATGTTTCAAATCCTGGATACGAAATGGCAAATCTTGGTGCTTTTTTTTTGAATAAAGATTTCTTAATTTTTGTATCAGATGTCTTTGATAGATTTTTGAAAATCCCTTATTGAGTTTATTGACCAGGTTTTCTAAATCAAAAGGAACAGAAACTGCAATGGCCTTATCAATACCAGCTTTATGTCCCTTTTCGCCTAACCACTTCAACATCACATTTCCACCCAATGAAATACCAACAAGCGCCTTTTGGGTGTGCGGTTCACGATGATTTAAAAGCTGAATAAAATAATCTAAATCTTTGGTTTCTCCAGCATGATAGGTTCGCGATAAACGATTCGGTTCATCGCCAGCACATCTAAAATGAAGCAGCACAGCTCGATATCCCATTTTATTGAATGCTGTAAATAATATTCGCACATAAGATGATTGAATATTACCACCCATCCCATGTAATAAAATTACCAAGGGTGCATTTGGAGGAATATTCATTTGCGACCAAAAGCAGTCTAAAAAATCACCATCAATTAGCTCAATTCGTTCCGGTTCAACACTAGGCATTTTTAACCGCTGTCGAACCATGGTTGGAAATAAAGTCTGAAGATGCTTGTTTTTTAGCCACCAAAGTGGCTTGAAGGAACTATTTATAATCATAGGGTATCTAAAAAATGGGCATTTTCATATAACATACCATGCTTTCAATAAATCTCAACGTTTAGACAGCGATTCCCGGCTAATTAAATTTATCATACGCGCCGTAAAACCACGTTCTTCAGGTCGTGGATATGAGGCGCCAAGGTTTAAGGAGGTGGATGAAGATGAAATATTTCTTCTGTAACTTGTTGATTTAACTGGTGCCGTTGCGCGGAATCGAACCGCGGGCCTATTGATTACGAATCAATTGCTCTACCGACTGAGCTACAACGGCAATGCTGAAATTTTAAACTTTTAATTGAAATTTGTCGAGTTGTTTACATATGATTAGTCCTATGTTAGTTTTACACCGCAAGTCAATAACATGGAAGATTTTATGAGCCTCGATCCCAATTATTTTGGATGCGTTGTATTGTTGATTTTATGTTTTATCACAACATTTGCAAGTATTATATATAAATATTTTAAACTGAAGCATGAGGCGTTTTCGAGTATTCGACAACAATCCAACCACATTCAAAAACTATATCATTCTGTTTTTGAACTTGAAGAACTCATCGAAATTCTAATTGAAGAATTAGATGATAATGCCCTATCGCTTCATCACCAAGCCCAAAAAAATCGTATTAAAAAACAATTTATTTTAAATTCTGGGCAAATTTAAGGATATCTGTAAAGCCGGTTCATGTTGGTTATATTGTTCAAGAGCTTCAGAAAATATATTTTTATATTGCTCAGCAGGACAAATGTAACGCTCCGTATTAAATTTAAAACAATAATCAACTTGTTTAGCATGATTTGTGGAATGTAACCAACCCCTTCCAAATAAAGCATGCATTTTAATAATAAAATCAGCCTTATCCGTTTTTTCAATTTTAAAAACGCTCAGTAATTTCAATTGTTCCTGACTTAACATCAAGCCCTCAAACAATCTTAGCCAAACTTGCTGAATCCGCTCCACATCTCTTGGTTGCATGGCACGCAATTGATTTATCCATTTAATTTGCAAAAAAGAATGGAATAAATGCTCAAGTAATGCATCAGTAATAAAATCTAAATCATGGAGAATACGAGTTGATTGAATAAGATGTATTCTAAAATGTTTAGTATCTGCAGGCTTATCTGGGCCAGGATGGATATCATCATGATTATTCATTCGATTCATTGTTGCTAATAATTCATTAAATTTTTTTTGACTTTTTTCATCTTGATGATGCAACCAAGTCATGACTACCAACTCCAGATGTACCCCCTGATTTAATTCCTGATGTTGTAATTCATATTTAGATTGTTGTTCAATCCAATAATTTTTTACTTGTAACATTCTCCATGCAGCATGAACTTGGTGCAGATAATATTGATGAAGGATTGCATGTTTTTCTTCGGGAAAAGACGTCATAATTCCTTTAAGATCATGCCATTCCAGAGGAAGATCGATTTTGATACCGGTTTTAGTGGTATATTTTGCTGGATTCTGAGTGTACAAATCTTGTAAATATTTTCTTATATTTTCTAGGATTTCGTTTAGTTCCTTTTCATCCTTATTGTTTAAATAACGGCTTCTTAATAAACGATATTGTAAATTATCTTCCTCACTTAAATAAGGAAGCCTATACCTATGATCAGGAGGCCTCTTTTCAGGAATTTGAATGCCTAAATCATTCAAGATGGTTTTCATGAAATAACATCTTAACAGTGCCTGTATACTTGTTAATGACATAAATGAATCCATCACAAACATAATGGATAAACCAACTTTAACAAGCGATGGGATAATATACCACGGACTAGAAAATGCAAACATCATGGTTGTTGATTCTAAAACACGACTCGAAAAATATTGGGAAAAATAACAAAAGAAATGATAAACAAGGACAGACGTCAAATATAACAATAATGATTGTTGAAAAACAAAACACACTAAACCACACGCGATAATTCTGGGCAATATCTTATTGGTAAAATTACCTTGAAGTTGCACAGGTAACAGTTGATGAATCAACTGATTCAATAGGTGAATGGTCAGGTAATCAAATAAGGCTATAGGTAGAGCCCAACTTAAAAATGATTGAAAATTAAGCATCGAATGACACAGGAGAAAACCCAAAAAGAGACGAAAACCATGAACTGAAAAGTCAGCCAGAATTAACTTTACATTCTTGGCAAAAAATTCAATAAAGGTTTCATCACTAAACTGTTCTAATTTAGAACTTTCCATGTCCTCGGTTATCATCAAACACTCTTTAAGATGAAAATATATCTTCTTGAGATAATCCCTGTTTTTCTAGCAGAGATCGCAAGGTTTTTAAGGCCTCAATTTGAATTTGACGAACACGTTCTCTGGTCAAATTTATTTCTTTCCCAATTTCTTCCAAGGTCGCTTTTTCAAATCCTCTTAAACCAAATCGTCTCGCAAGAACTTCCTTTTGATTATCAGTTAATAAATCTAAGAAAATTTCTAGCTGATCATGCATATCCGCATCAGTCAAAACATCGGCTGGATTGACTGATCGCTCATCGGCTAAGGTATCTAACAAAGATTTACTATCATCATAACCTATTGGGGAATCAACAGAGGCCATTTTTTCATTTAATCCTAACATCTTCTCAACATCCTCAATCGGCACATCAAGCATTGCTGCAATCTCATCAGATGTAGGCTCATGATCAAGTTTTTGAGTGAGTTGCCGTGCTGCACGCAGGTAAACATTTAACTCTTTTACAATATGAATTGGTAATCGAATGGTTCTTGTTTGATTCATTAATGCCCGTTCAATCGTCTGACGAATCCACCATGTTGCATAAGTCGAAAAACGAAACCCGCGTTTAGGATCAAATTTTTCCACTGCTCGCATTAAACCTAAATTACCTTCTTCAATTAAATCAAGTAATGGTAATCCTCTATTGATGTATCTTCTTGAAATTTTAACTACAAGACGTAAATTAGACTCGATCATTTTCTTACGGGCTTGCGGATTCCCTTTCAAAGCAAGAGTCGAATAATGAATTTCTTCTTCTGCAGATAATAATGGAGAGAAACCAATCTCATTTAAATAAATTTGTGTCGCATCAGTTGAATGCTCATGAGTTTGAATTATCTTGATTTCATCATCAGCGGATATTTGAATTTGTTCATCAGAGGGCTCTTCAGCAACGACTGGAATAACAGATTCAATATCATCATCCGAGATATCTTTTAACTCGATATCATCCGGCATCATATCTAAATCTTCAGGTTCTGAATGAATTATGACATTTTCCTGTTCAACATCATTTGATGGTTTTACAGTTTTAGAACACATAGTATAGTCCTCTTTTCAATGTATCAACATGAATAAAAGCACCCATAGATATTATACTATAGAAAGAATCAGTATGGATAGTCAATAAACATTTAGCGATTTAAATATCTCATTGGATTAATTACTTGTCCTCGATTACGCATTTCAAAGTGTAAACCCCACTGTCCAGATTGCAATTGCCCCATTTCGGCAATCTTCTGACCAGCCTTAACAGATTGACCTTCCTTCGCTAGTAAAGAAGAATTAAATGCATATGCCGTCAGCATATTGTTAGGATGTTTAAGTAAAATGAGATGTCCATATCCTGGTAATCCATTCCCTGCATAAGCCACAACACCATCAGCAGAAGCATAAATGGGTTGTTTAGGTTTGCCCAAAATGGTGATACCTTTTTTTTCTAAAGGCATCCCCGTATTTGAAATAATTTTACCATCGGTTGGCCATTTCCAATGACCTGAACCAAAAGATCTTTGTATTGATGTCATTACCGGATGAGAAGCTTTATGAATTTTTATGGCGGGTTTGTAATACTTATTACCAGATGAACTGACACACCCTTTTAGTTTTAAGATCTGTCCTGTCCGCAGTTGATAAGGATAAGTTAGATGATTTTCCGTAGCCAATTGCTCTGGATTTAAATCGTATAAAAATGCAATCGCTTGCAATGTATCGCCTTTTCTAACAGAATAAGTTGTCTCGACCCGATTTATAAAATATTGCGGATGAAGCTCCTCTACTGGAGGAATATACGTATCTTCCTCACAACCTAATAATAAAGCAAGAATCAATATAAAGAATATCGATTTTTTAAGCCTTGAATTTATACACACAATATCCAATCCCTAATATCCCTAATGCTATCCATGCTAATTTGTCAATAAATTTAACCAATTCTTTTTCAATTCGCTTGCCATAAAAATAAAATAATGTCGAAACCATAAAAAATCGAGCACTTCTGCCTATCATCGAGGCAAAGACAAAGGGAATAAAAGTCATATGTGCGGCGCCTGCACCAATGGTGAAAAGCTTATAGGGGATTGGCGTAAAACCAGCAACAATAACAGCCCAAACACCATAATCAGAAAACCATTGAATGGCGACTTGATAGGGTTCATACCATGAAGAATGAACTAACCAAGGCTGAATTAAATCAAATAAGAAATATCCTATACAATACCCAAACATTCCACCCAATACAGAAAACAATGATGCAATAAACGCATAACGCCATGCTGCTTTGGGGGTTGCCAATCCCATCGTAATTAACATAACATCTGGAGGAATTGGAAAAAACGATGATTCAATAAAAGAGATTAACCCTAAATACCATGGCGCATGCCGATGCGATGAGCATTTAATTGTAAATTGATAAAGTTGCTGAAACATAATTATCCTTAAAATTTTAATTGGGTTAATTTCTCAAATGTCGTATGACAAGTTAAATCTAAATTAACTGGTGATACGGATGCATAGCCATTCATGACCGCATAAAAATCTGATAATTCATCATTATTATTCATGGCTTTACCGCGCGCACCTAACCAAAAATAAGGATTTCCACGTGGGTCAACACCTTCCTCAATACGATTTGGAGGATTTCGACGTCCTAATCGTGTAATTTTTATACCTTTCAGATTATGATATGGCACATCGGGAATATTAACATTCAACACACCACAATGCTCAAAAGGATGATTTAAAAATGCATCAATTAAATCAATACATACTTTTGCACCGGTTTCATAATGTGGCTCTGGTGAGACAGAAACCATTGAGAGAGAGATTGCTGGAAAACGAAGGTTTCTTCCCTCATATGCAGCTGCAAAGGTTCCAGAGTAAATAATGTCATCCCCAAGATTTGAGCGATTATTAATNNAGGAAGTTCCGGAAGAAGGCCTGATATTGCAGCATGTACGCAATCAGTTGGTGTACCGCGCAGGGCGTAATAATGATTATCTAATTCGGTGATTCGCAAAGGATTTCCAAGCGTTAATGAGCTACTCGTTCCACTACAATCGACCTCAGGTGCTATGACAGTAATTTGAGCAATCGCTGCCAATTTTTCACGAAGCACCAATAATCCTTTTGCCAATACTCCATCATCATTAGAAATTAATAATTTTAGCATTTTATTTCGGTGACTCCAGCCATCCCACGATTGCCAACATCACTTCTAATTGGCGGTCAATTTTTTCTACATCTTCTGAATCTGGTGTTAAACTTTTCTGATATTGAAGAGACATAATCTTAATACCATATGCTTGCGGGCTTTGTTGTAGATCTTCAACATTATCACGAATAGAAATTGCATCATCTCTTAATTTAAGACATTCATCATCTAAACTTGAAAACATTTGACATGATTGCCAATCATCAATAACTTTTTGGGGGTTAAAAGCACTCACAGTTACTATATAAAGTAATGTACCCAGTATCAATAAAACTCGCATGAATGATGACTCAAATTAAAATTAAATTCTAAAGATTGATTCTATCCTGTGCATTCTGAGAATTCACTAATTTTTTGAAATATTTTGTTTTTTAGTGCTAACATGTATTCGTTGTATAAGCCCTGATTTCTTTTCCCAAGGTCTGACATATTTTAATGATATCCATTGGTTAACACTTTTTTCAGGATTTTTAATTGAAAATATAAACTTTTGATATCCACCGCTTCCAATAAGGATCGTTTGAGATTGATTATACTCTGAACTCATTAAAATCAGATTTTCTTTTGAATATTTCACTACTTCCCAACGGTAACCCGTTGTTGGGTTTGATTTTAGTTCAAAAGAAAATTGAGATTGATTAGGATGTAAAAAAACCACCATATCCTTTGAATAAGCACATGGTGGTAAGGTCAGTACGAATAATAATAAAGTTTTAAAAAACATATTTTTACTTAGCTTTGGATTTTGCAACTTTCTTAGCAACAGGTTTTACATCTAGGTGACATTCACCCATGCTTTCACCGCATTCTTGTGAACGACAGCAAGGACATCTTAAACAATGACCTTTAAATAAACATAAACCAACAATTAACATTCCTAGCAAGCCTAAGCCACTGAAAGAAACCAATGTTGCTAATGCTCCTAGAAGAATTAACAGAAAACCAAAAATTTCAGTTTTATGATGCAATAAGGATGCAAAAAAACCACATTTTTTTTCCTTGTCCATGATTATCCTCTCATATGAATGACGTACCTCTATATAAATCATAGAACATTTTATTGATAATAGATATAATTGTTTAAAAAAAAATATTTTATTTCAATATTACTACAATTAATCATGTGATAAGCATTTAAAATTTTTTTAGATATTGCCATTGCAAAAAATGAAAGACATAATCCCTTAATTATTACATGACAAGGAAATTATATGGATTTCTTAAGCAATTTTGGGTTGTTTTTTTTTAAAACGATAACAATACTCAGCTCTATACTCATCATTTTAGGTTTCATATTCTCTCAAAAGAAACGTTTGACTGAATCGATGAATGTAACATGTCTGAATGAAATGATTCATGAAGAAAAACAAAACATTATTAAAAAATTAAAATGGAAACATCTAGATTTAAAATTTAAAAAGCAAGAGCTTGTAAAAAAACCTAAAATTTTTATTTTAGATTTCAATGGTGATTTAAAAGCATCTCAATCTCAACAATTACGAAATGAAATAACCTCCATTGTTTCAATAGCCCAACCTGGGGACGAAGTCATGATTCGACTTGATAGCCCTGGTGGTTCAGTCAATGGATACGGACTTGCAGCCTCCCAAATTGAGCGTTTGCGACAACATCATTTGCCTGTAACTGTTTGTATCGACCAAGTTGCAGCTAGTGGTGGCTATCTCATGGCTTGTATTGCGAATAAAATTCTCGCCGCCCCCTTTGCCATTGTTGGATCAATTGGTGTTATTTCTCAAATACCAAACTTTAATAAGTGGTTAAAAAAACATGATATTGATTTCGAGCAAATTACCGCCGGTGAATATAAACGCACACTCACTATTTTCGGCGAAAATACCAATGAAGGTCGAAAAAAATATGCTGAAGATTTAGAGAAAATACACCACCACTTTAAGCAGCATGTGTGTATATACCGCCCACAGTTACAGATTGAAAAGGTTGCAACCGGTGAGCATTGGTTGGCATCTGATGGATTGAGTTTAGGACTTGTTGATGAGTTAAAAACAAGTGATGAATGGATATTAGAACACACCAACAGCCATCAATTGATCCATGTAAAAAAACAGAAAGTCCCAACAATCGTCGAGAAATTTCTAAAGCCTTCTATTTCAGATATTTTAGAGTATTTGAAAAAATAACTGTGTGTAAACACACAGTTATTTATCAGAACTTTCTTTGGACTGTTCTTCTTTAGGTTTTTCTTCTGCATTTTTAGAATGTTCTTTTTTAATATCATCTACAATGATATTGATAGTTGAACGAATGTCTTTGACGATTTTGCCTGCCATTTCACCTAATTCGTCCATGTTTTGTGGTATTTTAAAGCCCATGTCATTCTCCCGTTAGACTAAGCAATCAAATCCTAAATTTGGATTCTTAACTTTAAGTATAGACCATTTCTGTATTTGTCAAATTTATGTTAATCCCTTGAACAAATAATATACTCAAAACCTTTACAGCTCTCCTCAAAACATAAGGCTGATGTTCCAATTTCTTTAGCAGCCGGCACGGATTTTGGTTTTGATATTTCCTTTACGTGTAAATAGCCTTGCCAACGACAAAAGGCGTAGGCGGCTCGTTTACCACATTGTTTTTTATTTGCGTAACACCAAGACATAGGATACTTATGCCATTTTGGACGGACGAACATTTCCTGACGATAATCGGAATTTGGAATGGTTCGATATGTTCGCTCTCCTGCACATTCAATCCACTCAAACCCATCACATTTCCATCCTCGACACATATTTTTTCCGGAAATATAGTTTGTTAAACCAACATTACGCGCTTTACGAAATCTTTTAGCATGATGATAGCCCATCAATTGACAATATGCTGTTGCAACTTCCTTTCCACATTGAGTCTTGGTTTCATTACAATAATTAAGTGCTTGTTTATGAAATATTGGTTGCCAAAACATATGATAAATCTTGGCGCCATTGCCGGGTAATGTAGATGCATAAACCGTCGAAAACGACAGGAGGAATAATATAATCTTCCACTCAAACATAGTACAAATCCTTTTAGATATGATTTATGATTTTATCTGATGCACATATTTGAAATCAACATGTTCATGCGATAACAATGTTCTCAACGCATTAATTAATTCTTGTGAAGGCTTTATTCGCCAATTTTCGCCCAGTTTAATATGTACATTAAATTTCTTATCATGTACATCCATGCGTACTTCAGTATCCCCCGGATAAGTACTTAGCATTCTTTGTATAGTCTCTAATTTTTGTTGTTCATGCGTGGATAATTTTAAAATTAAATACATCAGATAATGTTCTCGTGCATCAGCGTAGCCCATAATTTTTTGAACAACCACTCGATTTCTTTGTTTGATTGGGTCTAAACTCACTTCACCCTCAATAAGAACCAAATCACCAGAGCCAAAATTTTGCATCGAATCAGGAATTTTTTCAGGGAAAAGAATCATATCTAACGAAAAATCCCCTTGAGTCAGGGACATAATAATAATCGGTTTACCTTTTTTAGTTATCATCTTACGCCATTCAGTAATTTGTCCACATAAACGAACGACTTTTTGGGTTGTCGTTGCTATAGAGGATAATGGTAAACATAAGTCTCGAAATTCATGGACAATTTCATCCGAAGGATGTCCGCTCACATACCAACCCAATGTTTCTTTTTCACCTGCTAACATCTGATACAATGACCACTCCGGCTGAATCTTAACCTCGATATGTTGTTCATCATCAAACAAAGAAAAAAGATTGCTTTGACCAAATTGCTGATTTTGCCAATTTTGTGCGCCTAATTTCATCGCTTCTTCTAGGTGATTCCATTGCGCTGAACGCGTTTCAGGAAACTCATCTAGCGCTCCACTTTTAATTAAGGCCTCAAGCACCCGTTTATTAATTTTTCTCAAATCCACACGTTTACATACATCATAAATCGATTGAAATACCCCATTTTGATTTCTTTCATCAACAATATACTCTACAGCCGATTCACCAATACCTTTAACAGCTCCAATACCATACTCAATATCAGTATCCGATAAAACCCGAAAAATATATTGTGATTTTTGAATTGATGGACGATGCACATTTAAGCCCATACGTTTGCACTCTCTGAGCATATGTACTACTTTATCTGTATTATCCATATCAGATGATAGAACAGCCGCCATAAAAGCAGCTGGGTAATGTGTCTTTAACCAAGCGGTTTGATAAGAAACCAATGCATATGCTGCTGAGTGTGATTTATTAAATCCATACCCCGCAAACTTTTCCATTAAATCAAAAATTTGTGAAGCGATATCTAGATCGATCCCCCGTTTTTCAGCCCCATCTAAAAAAATCGTTCGTTGTTTAGCCATTTCTTCAGGTTTTTTCTTCCCCATTGCGCGTCGCAATAAATCTGCCGCCCCCAATGTATAATTTGCAAGAACCTGCGCAATTTGCATGACTTGTTCTTGGTATAAAATAACACCATAAGTTGGTTTTAAAATGGATTCTAAATCGGGGTGTAAATAGACTATTGGGGCACGTCCTTGCTTTCTATCGATAAAGTCATCGACCATCCCTGATTGCAATGGTCCTGGTCGAAACAAAGCCACAAGTGCAACAATATCCTCAAAGCAATCGGGTTTAAGACGTGTAATTAATTCTTGCATTCCTCGCGATTCTAATTGAAAAACCGCGGTCGTAAAGCCACTTTGTAAGAGTTCAAAGGTCTTTGCATCATCTAATGGAATATGAGCTATATTTATCTTAATATCCGGTTTTACTTCTTTGAGCATACGGATCGCATCATCAATAATGGTAAGTGTTCGCAAGCCCAAAAAGTCAAATTTAACCAATCCTACAGCTTCAACATCATCTTTATCGAATTGACTCACCTTCTGCGTCGAATTTTCTTCACAATAAACCGCTGAAAAATCAGTCAACATTGAGGGCGCAATCACGACACCACCAGCATGCTTACCAGCATTTCTTGTGATGCCTTCTAACTTTTGTGCTAAATCAAGTAGTTCTTTAACATCGTCTTCTTCTTGATAGCGACGCAATAATTCAGGTTCTTGGGATAAGGCATTGGCCAATGTCATTCCAATTTCAAATGGAATTAACTTGGCAATTTTATCGACGAAGCTATAAGGAAAACTTAAAACACGACCTACGTCCCTCACAACCGCTTTTGCAGCCATGGTTCCAAACGTAATAATCTGAGCAACGCTATCACGGCCATAATGTCGAGCAACATAATCAATTACTCGATCACGCCCAACCATGCAAAAATCGACATCAAAATCAGGCATGGATACCCTTTCTGGATTTAAAAAGCGCTCAAACAGCAAGTCATATTCTAATGGGTCTAAATCCGTAATACCCAAAGAGTAAGCCACCAATGACCCTGCTCCTGAACCTCTCCCAGGTCCAACAGGGATTTGATTGTCTTTTGCCCATTGAATAAAGTCAGCTACGATAAGAAAATATCCCGGGAATCCCATATCATTAATAACTTTAAGTTCAAAAGCTAATCGTTCATGGTAAATATCCTGACTATATTTTCCCGAAACGTAAGGCAAACGTTTAAGCAAGCCCTCTTCCGCTGACTGTTTTAAATAAGCTTCGACAGCCATTTCATTTGGTGTTGGAAAGTTTGGTAAATAGCTTTTTCCAAGTGTTAACGGAACATTACATCGCTTTGCAATTTCAATGCTATTCTTCAGCGCTTGTGGTAAATCAACAAATAATTCACACATTTCACGCTGAGATTTCAAATACTGATCTTCTGTGTGGCTTTTAGGGCGAGTCGGATCTGCAAGGACACGACCTTGATGAATACAAACTCGGGCTTCATGGGCCTCAAAATCATTTTTTTCAATAAAACAAGCTGAATTTGTAGCAACAAGCGGTAATTGATACTCATCAGCAAATTGAATAACTTGATGGTTCAACTTTGATTCATAATCAAAGCCTAGACGTTGAATTTCTAAATAGAAACGATTGTGAAATATTTGTTGCCATTGTTGAATAAAAATTCTCGCTTGAACCAAATTATCGCTAAGAATAGCCTGCCCAATATCACCTAGTGCAGCTCCTGATAATGCAATTAAACCTTCATGATGATTTTGAATCCATTCAAAATAGATTCTTGGTTTTCCTTGGATTTGGCCTTTCTCATAGGCGAGAGAAACTAATTCGGTGAGATTGCGATATCCCTCGGGTGTCATGCAAAGTAAAACTAGAGAGTATAATTTAGTCACATCATTTGCATATTGAACTTGAACTTCACAACCAATAATTGGTTTTAATCCATATTGTATTGATGTTTTATAATGCTTGACCACTGCAAATAAGTTCATCGAATCAGTGATAGCAACAGCAGGCATTTTGTCTCTAGCAACCGCTTCCATCAATTCATCTATTCGTATCATGCCATCTTGTATCGAATACTCCGAATGGACTCTTAAATGTATAAAAGATTTTTCTTGAATATCAGATGGCATAAAAAACCACGAGAATGATAAAAGGTTATTTTAGCATTCTCGGTATACGACAGCAATTAGATTTCAAAAGGATGCGAGTGTTCGCATTCATCATCATCAGAGCTGTCAAACATACTATCAGTCATTGGCCGGCCAGGCTGTTTTCTTAAAGCCACCAATTCATAATGCGTCATCGGCCTATTAATTTTTCGTAGAACTGAAATTTCAGATTCTTCAGATTCGGTTTTTTCTAAATCAGACTCTTCATCAGAAATATCATTCAGGGGCTTATTTAAAGACAAAAAATCTGAATCCTCAAATATATCACGAAATGATAATGCAATATCATCATCAGTAATAGGATGTGTAGGCGTTGTTGGGACAGATGCTTGCCAAAAATAAGGTGAGGGAGTGTGACATTGTCGGTTTAAAGGGCGTGGCGTCGATAAGGCTGAAGAATTTGTTGTTAAACTACCTAGGCGAGACGATGGGCGACTGTTTGAGGCAGAAGAGTTTGAAAAGATAGAGTTTGAAGAAGGATGTGATGGTAACATTATGTTTATTTTTTGAATCATCTGTAAAAATTTACTTTCATTATGTTCAGGATAATCCAATGGTGTTATGTCTTCATCCATCAAAAAAATTTGATCGAAACAATCTTCTTTTGATCCATTATCTTTCATAAATTACAACCTATAACAATTAAATCATTTATTATACAATATAATATTTTTTTATACAACAACTGGGTTATATTAAAGCTTATCGATTTTATGATTGAAATAAAAAAACAGCTCATGCATAATTAAAGTTTTGAATGGATATGATTAAACCACTAATTCAAATACGACATATCAGTAAAAATTATGGCAAATTACCCATTCTGCAAGATATTTCCTTCGATGTTTATCCCGGTGAATTTCTAACGCTATTAGGCCCTTCCGGTTGTGGAAAAACCACGCTACTAAAAATGCTAAGTGGATTTGAAACACCTTCTTCTGGTGAAATATTTATGGAAAATCGAAAAATAAACCATCTCCCACCCCAAAAAAGGAACATTCATACCATCTTTCAAAATTATGCTTTATTTCCACACATGGATGTATTTGAAAATGTAGCTTTTTCCTTAAGATGCCAACATATTGATGAAGAAACCATTACCGTGAAAGTTCAAGATGCACTAAAGATGGTACAGCTCGATGGTTTACAACATCGTAGCATAAAAAAATTAAGTGGAGGACAACAACAACGAGTAGCAATTGCACGCGCCATTATTAATCAACCTCAGGTTCTACTTCTTGATGAACCATTAAGTTCACTAGACTATCGTCTTCGAAAAAAAATGCAAATTGAACTTAAGAATTTGCAAAAAGAACTTAACATGACGTTTATTTTTGTAACCCATGATCAAGAAGAGGCATTATCAATGTCAGATAGAATTGTGATATTTAATCAAGGAAAAATTGAACAAATTGGCACACCACTTGATATTTATGAAAATCCAAAAAACCTGCATGTTGCAAAATTTATTGGAGAAACTAATATTTTTAATGTTTCGGCCCACGAAATTACACCCGACTTTATCTACACCAAAATTGCTGGCGTTAAAATCGCATGCAAACGTATTCCAAATATTTGCAATGGCGATCCCCTTTACTTGACAGTTAGACCTGAGGACATTCGAGTTTATCCTTTAAATCTTAGCGAAAACCCTGAAAATAAAATGAAGGGGAAAATCGTTGATATGATTTATAAAGGATCAACTGTTGACCTCAATGTGGAACTTGAATCAGGTCAAATTGTGTCTTCTACAGAATTTTTTGATGAAGATCATGAAAAAATAGAATACAAGATTAATGAGCAGGTTTATATCGAATGGATAACAGGATGGGAAGTGTTATTACCTTATGAACATTAAAAATGCTATTCCACATATTGTTAAAATTTGGTTATTCCTATTTTCCGTTATGCCGGCTATTATGTTGCTGGTTTTAAGTTTTTTAACGCCAGACATTAAAAATATTGCTAAATTACCATTTACATTAACAAACTACTTACAGCTGTTAAATCCTCTATTTTTAAAAATTACCGGTCGATCTTTCTTTTTAGCATCAATGACAACGCTATTTTGTTTTATTTTTGCATATCCGTTTGCATATATTTTGCTAAAAATAAAAAACAAAACTCTGATTATTATTTTGATTCTTATCCCTTTTTGGACAAGCTCATTGATTCGCACATATGCTATGGTTGACTTGCTCAAATGGCACGGCGTTTTAAATCAAATTCTGTTGAAATTACATTTAATACATTCCCCTTTTCATATTCTTTACTCAAATACAGCAGTTTTGATTGGTTTGATTTATAACTTACTCCCATTCATGATTCTTCCCATATACAATGCGATGGAAACCATTGATTTAAAATGTATAGAGGCAGCACTTGATCTTGGTGCCAATCGATTGCAAGTATTTCAAAAAATATTTTGGCCTCTCAGTCAACAAGGGGTTTTTAATGGAATTATCATGGTTTTTTTACCTTCTATGACGCTATTTTACATCCCAAATATTTTAGGCGGCGCTAAATCAATCCTTATAGGAAACCTCATACAAAATCAGTTTCTTTTTCTAAATAATTGGCCCCAAGGTGCCGCGACCAGTACAATATTGTCTTTGATTCTCATTGCTTTTTTTATATTTTCGCAAAACCGAGGGAATCGGATATGAACTATATTCCATTTTTAAAAAAAACATATTTATTTATTGTTCTTGCTTTTTTATATACGCCTTTATTCATCTTGGTGTTTTTTTCATTCAATGATGCACAGTACTCTTCACTTTGGCACCAGTTTTCTCTCAAATGGTTTATCCAATTATTTCATGATGAAGTCTTGATTCAAGCCATTCTAAACTCTCTACTTTTAGGCTCAATATCATCTGCAATGGCAACTCTTTTGAGCGTGTTTTCATGTACCATTCTTTTTCTTAATAAACATCATAAAAAGCTTCGTGCATTTCTTTATTTACCTTCTTTTTTAATCATACTTCCAGATTTAATTTTGGGTGTCGGATTCTTAATGATACTCAATTTTCTTAATATTCCATTCGGTTTTATATCGCTTCTTATTGCCCACATTACCTTTTGTATACCATTTATCGTATTTTCAATCATCAGTAAAATTCAAAATATTGAAATCAATCATTATTTTGCAGCACTCGATCTCGGTGCGTCCAAATGGTATGCCTGGCAAAAAATTATTATTCCTATGCTTTTTCCCGCAATATTTAGCGCTTTTATTTTAGGTTTTACGCTTTCCTTTGATGACGTCATGATTAGTTATTTTGTAGCAGGCCCTGAGTTTAATATTTTACCTTTAACAATATTGAGCATGATTCGTTCTGGCGCAACCCCCGAACTAAATGCACTTTGCTCCATCACACTTTTGATTTCATTTGTTTTAATTTTGTTAACCCGGCGAAAACTAAGGAATTCATAATGTATAAACTTATTTTTGCCTCGATTTTTTTACTTTATTCAGTGCTTGGTTTTGCACAAAAAAAAATTGAGATTGCGGCATGGGGTGGAGAAATTCCACCTTCCCTTATACGTCAATTTGAACAAGAAACGGGTATAAAAGTCTATTTAAGTACCTTTGAAAGTAATGAAAACCTTATCATAAAATTGAAGTCATCTAAAAATCATAGTTATGACCTCATCACGCCAAGCGGATATTATATCCGTCGCTTACAACAATTCGATATGCTAAAACCTATTGAGACAAAAAAAATTAAATATCTTGAACAAATCAATCCAATATTTTTTTCAGCATCTCATCAAAACATCTATGGTATACCATTTGTTTGGGGGGCGACTGGCATTTTTTATAATGATAAATATATTCAATCTCCTCCTTCACATTGGCGCCAATTATGGGAATCGAAATACAAAAATCAATTACTTTTACTCGATGATACACGCGAAGTATTCTCAATGAGTCTTTTAAGTCTAAAAAAATTTCCAAATATTCAAAACCATCTCGATATCCATAACGCTTACCTCAATCTTTTAAAACTCGCCCCCAATATTAAACTTTTTGCAAGCGATGCAGTGTCTCGAATCGTGAGCGATGAAGATGCATGGGTGGGTATGGCATGGAATGGTGATATCGTGAAAGTGCAACAAGAAAATTCTCACGTTCATTTTACGTATCCATCAGAAGGGTTTATTATATGGGAGGAGTGCTTTGCCATACCGAAAAATGCAAAGCATATTCGTGAGGCTTATGAATTTATAAACTTTATTCTAAAGCCAGAAAATTCTGCACAAATTACAAAAGAAATGAAGTTTTCCGTTACAAATGTAGAGGCAAAAAAATATTTATCCCACGATTTGGTTGAAAATTCAATATTATTTCCACCTAATGATATTTTAGCAAAAGGGATCTTACAGGAAGATGNNCAAGATGCTGACGAAAAAACCATATCACTTTACAATTCATACTGGGAATTAATAAAAATTTCATTATAAAAAAGATGGCGAGGTCTCCGTGCGTGATAAAATTCTAACTTTTGATATAGAAACAATACCAGACATTGAAAGTGCTAAAAAAATTTATGGTCTTGAACAACTGAATGATACTCAGGCATGGCAGGCTATTCAAGTAAAACGCATCGAAAAGAGTGGTTCGGATTTTTTGCCTCATTTTTTACAAAAAATTATTGCCATTTCTATCGTTTTCCAAGATCATCAATCCATTAAGATCTGGTCGATAGGAAATGATGGCGAAAATGAGCCCGAGATAATACAACGGTTCTTTTCGGGTTTAGAAAAACATCAACCTACATTGGTGTCATGGAATGGACAGGGTTTTGATTTACCGGTTTTACACTATCGTTCTCTTCTGCATCATATCCAAGCTCCCATTTACTGGGAATCTGGAGAAAACTTCCCCGAGTTCAAATGGAACAACTATTTAAACCGCTACCATTACAGGCACCTCGATGTAATGGATGTTTTATCAGGTTATCAAAATCGAGCATTTGCGCCACTAGATGAATTGGCGCAAATGGTAGGATTGCCCGGTAAAATTGGACTTCACGGTAGTGAAGTATATCCTGCATATTTAAATGGTGAAATCGATAAAATCTGTCATTATTGCGAAAGTGATGTATTAAACACCTACCTTTTATTTTTGAGATTTAATTGGATACGNNACATTTTGGAGCAACTGGAATCATTGATTCACTCCAATCAAAATAATGAGCATTGGCGAGAATTTTTACCCTATATTGAGCAAATATCTTCGTTACTGAGTCAATAAAAAACAAGATTAAAAGAATCATAAAAAATAGGATTTATCATAAAGAAATTTATGTTATTCTATGAAAAAATTTTTTTATTCTTGAGGTTCAAAATTCAATGCATGATGGCGCCTTTTTTTATACTGTTTTTCTCATTTTTACTGGCGCTGCCTTCCTCTCTACAATTGTTCTATTTACTAGACAATCATTACTCGTAGCATATATACTTTTAGGAGCAATTTTAGGACCATGGGGCCTAAAAATGGTTCCCGAATTATCAGCTATTCAACAAGTTGGGGAAGTTGGTATTGTATTCTTATTATTTTTATTGGGCCTTCATCTCCAGCCACAAAATTTAATTCACATGCTAAAAGAAGTCACCTGGATTGCGTTACTCAGTTCTATTATATTCGCTGTGGCTTGTTATGGCATTGCACGCGCTTTTGGACTACCTCACAATGAGGCGATGATTATTGGTGCTGCAATGATGTTTTCGAGTACTATCATTGGACTTAAGTTACTTCCGACGACTATTTTACATCATCAACACACTGGTGAGGTAATGATAAGTGTTCTATTAATGCAAGACTTAATCGCGATAATTGTGTTAATTTTACTGAATGGCGCACAACAAGGATTTTCTATCAAACAAGTCCTCTCAGTATGTGTAACCTTTCCATTACTCATTGGATTCTCATTCTTATGTGAAAAATATATCCTTGTAAAATTATTGGCACGCTTTGACCGAACAAAAGAATATGTTTTTTTGCTCTCCATCGGATGGTGTTTAGGCATGTCAATTCTTGCTAAAAAACTAAACCTATCAGAAGATATTGGCGCATTCGTTGCAGGTGTTGCTTTAGCAGCAAGTCCAATTTCCTTATATATCGCTGAGAGCTTAAAACCATTGAGAGACTTTTTCTTGGTGATGTTTTTCTTTTCAGTTGGGGCAACATTTAATTTTGAACTTGCAAAACATATCATGATGCCTGCAATAATATTGACTTTTTTCATTATGATTGTGAAACCATTATCATTCCATTTGCTGTTTTCAAAAGCAGGAGAAAAGAAAAACGTTGCAAAAGAAGTGGGTATTCGTTTAGGTCAAGCGAGTGAGTTTTCTTTACTTGTAGGAAGTATTGCACTGGAAAGTGGTTTAATTTCAAATTTAACAAGCAATCTCATTCAAGCAACGACAATTCTTACATTTATCGCTTCCTCCTATATTGTCGTCTTAAAATACCCTACCCCGATGTCACTAACTGATAAAATGCGTAAAGACTAAAGGAGTGTAAATATGCGTTTTCTTATTATCGTGGTATGCCTTTTGAGTGAAAGATTTTTAATTCATAATTTTCATCATTATCGTCAAATTTGGCTAAATATTTATTTTGATAAAATAAAGAACTACGTTCCTCCACCTGTACTTTTTCAAAAACCCATTACGCCTTATTTATTTACACTTTTGAGTTTGATTTTTTTAACGCTACTCATAACCATGTTCACGGAAAATGGTTTATTATTCATTTTATATTTTGTCTTTGAATGTATTGTCTTTTACTTTTGCTTAGGTGAGCATAATTTGTTTTATACCAACACTAACCAACAAACAAAATTAAACGCTAAACAATATATTCAAGCCATTAATCATGAATACTTTGCTGTTATTTTATGGTTTTTCTTTTTTGGCCCCATAGGCGCTATTCTATACCGTGTAACCCATTATTTTTCGAAAATTCAGCCTCAAGAGACACAAATTAGCTTTATATTAAATATCCTAGATTGGATTCCTGTGCGATTATCCGCATTTTTTTTCTTGCTTGTTGGTCAGTTTCAGCCTGGATTTAATCATTTAATTCAAAAAATTTCATCAAAACCTGACTATAACCATCAACTTCTCAATGATTGTGCGAAATATGCGTTGGGACATGATAAAGAACATGACCCCATCACCCTGGAAACATTATTTACACATTCATGCATCTTACTAAACTTTTTACTCGCCATTCTCATGATTGGAAAAATCCTGTAGAGGAAAAAATGGAACTAACTCGCTTAAGATATTTAATTATAATTTTTTTGTTTGGCACGCTATTCATAGGGTGTCATTCTTTAAAATTTGAACCCGAAGAAAAGGTTAAACAATGTCTAAATCAGTGCCTTACAGATTTCCAATACTGCCAAAATATTTGTTTCAACAATTGTAGCCAATGCTGTGGGATAAACCTTGGGCAAGCGACTGAAAAATATGCGAGATATGAAAATCAAAATCAAATTGAAGGAAAACCTGCGATTCATTGGTTGCAATATTATGATGATCAACTAAAATGCAATAAAAATAGTTGTGATTGCCAGTCAGATCATCTTTTATGTAAACAACACTGTACTGGTAAATATATTCGACGCTTACAAGTATACAAGTACTGTTAACTTATTTTGTTTAAAGAGGTTTACACATGACCACACCAAATAGAAAAGATATAGATCCTATTGAAACCAAAGAGTGGATAGATGCTCTTGATAGTATACTCAACGTTGAAGGCGAAGAGCGCATTGAATTTATCATTGAAAAGTTAATTGCACATGCACAATCAATGGGTATTAATATCAAAAATACCGTACATACACCCTACAAAAATACTATTCTTCCACATATGGAAAAACACATGCCCAATGACGAAGATGTATCCAAACGTGTTGCAGCACTGATTCGATGGAATGCAGTAGCAATGGTACTACGTGCTGGAAAATATGCCCCTGAGTTGGGTGGTCATATTGCATCCTATGCATCAGCTCATGTTTTATACGACGTGGGTTTTAATCATTTCTTCAAAGCTCAAAACTCAGAAAATAAAGGCGACATGGTATTTTTCCAAGGACATTCTGCTCCTGGAATCTATGCTCGCGCCTTTTTAGAAGGTCGAATATCTGAAGAACAACTTGAAAAATTTAGACAAGAAGTTGAAACGAATGGTCTTTCCTCATACCCGCATCCATGGTTGATGCCTAATTTCTGGCAATTTCCAACCGTTTCCATGGGGTTAGGTCCGCTTCAGGCTATTTATCAAGCGCGTTTTATGAAATATTTAGAAAACCGTGGTTTAATTAAAAATGAAAACCGCAAGATCTGGGTTTTTCTTGGTGACGGTGAAATGGATGAACCTGAATCTTTGGGTGCACTTTCAATAGCTTCACGTGAAAAACTAGATAATTTAATTTTCGTCGTGAATTGTAATTTACAACGTCTGGATGGCCCTGTGCGTGGTAATGGAAAAATCATCCAGGAATTAGAAGGTGTGTTCAATGGCGCAGGATGGAAAGTTTTAAAAGTTATCTGGGGTGGGCGCTGGGATCCATTGTTTGCCAAAGATAAAGACAATATCATGCTTAATCGCATGGAAGAGGCTGTTGATGGTGATTACCAAGCTTATAAAGCGCATAATGGTGCTTATGTTCGTAAACATTTCTTTGGAAAATACCCTGAATTAGCAGAAATGGTTGCAAATATGACCGACGAGGACATCTGGTTCCTTAATCGTGGAGGCCATGACCCACAAAAGGTATTTGCTGCTTATAGTGTTGCCAGTGAACACAAAGGAAGTCCCGTTGTTATTCTTGCTAAAACAATTAAAGGATATGGCATGGGCGCAGCAGGTGAAGGTATGAATATTACTCACCAACAAAAAAAAATGACACACGAAGACTTGGCTGTATTTCGTGATCGTTTTAGCATCCCTATTAATGATGAACAATTAGCTAATATTCCTTTCTATCGCCCTAGTGAAGATAGTCCTGAAATTAAATATATGCTCAAGCAACGAGAAAAGCTTGGTGGATTTCTTCCAAGTCGACATCAAGATATCGAAAAGATTCAAATACCTGAGCTATCGAACTTTGAATCTTTATTAACTGATTCAGGTGGCAGAGAATTGTCCACAACAATGGCTTTCGTAAGAATTTTATCAACTTTATTAAAAGATCCACATATTGGATCACGCATCGTCCCAATTATTCCAGATGAAGCACGAACCTTTGGAATGGAAGGCTTATTCCGTCAAATTGGTATTTATTCCGCTGTAGGCCAGCTTTATACCCCTGTTGACAGAGAACAGGTCATGTATTATCGAGAAGAGATTAACGGACAGATTCTAGAAGAAGGAATCAATGAAGCAGGAGCGTTCTGTTCGTGGATGGCAGCTGGTACATCATATAGCAATCATAAACTCAACATGATTCCATTCTATATCTATTATTCAATGTTTGGTTTTCAACGCATTGGTGATTTGGCATGGGCTGCGGGTGATATGCAAGCAAAAGGATTCTTATTGGGTGCAACGGCTGGACGAACTACACTAGCTGGCGAAGGCTTACAACACCAAGATGGCCACAGCCATTTGTTAGCATCAACGATTCCAAATTGTGTAGCTTATGACCCTACATATGCCTATGAATTGGCTGTTATCATTCAAAACGGTTTAAAACGCATGTATCTAAATCACGAGGCGATTTTTTATTACATTACAGTTATGAATGAAAATTATGAACATCCTGCAATGCCAAAGGGCGCTGAAGAAGGCATTCTCAAAGGTATTTATTCCTTAAACAAATCGAAAGAATCTAAAAATCCAAAGGTTCAATTATTAGGTAGTGGAACCATTTTACGTGAAGTCTTAAAAGCACAAGATATTCTTAAAAAAGAATTTAATGTAGATTCTGATGTATGGAGTGTTACAAGTTTTAGCGAATTGCGTCGTGAGGCTCTTGATATTGAGCGATACAATCGTATGCATCCAGAAGACAAAGAAAATATAAGCTATGTGACAAAACAATTAGCTCCTACAGAAGGCCCTATTATTGCTGCAACAGATTATATGCGAATTGTAGCAGAACAAATTCGACCCTTCATTACTGAAAAAGACTATATTACTTTGGGTACTGACGGCTATGGCCGAAGCGATACGCGTTCGAAGTTAAGATATTTCTTTGAGGTCAATGCAGAGTTTATTGTGATTGCATCCCTTCATGCTTTGGCTAAAAATGGAAAAATTGAAAAGAAAGTGGTATCAAAAGCCATTAAACAATTTAAAATTAATCCTGATAAGCCCAACCCCATTACGCAATAATTGAGAGGACAATATTTTTATGGAACAATTGATTAAAGTCCCTGATATCGGCGGATCATCGAATGTTGATGTTATTGAGATTCTTGTCAAAGTGGGTGATCACATTAGTGTGGATACACCGATTGTAACGCTTGAATCAGACAAAGCCAGCATGGAAATTCCATCATCTCATGCTGGTATTGTAAAAAGTATTCAAGTGAAAATTGGCGATAAGGTTTCACAAAACGATACATTGTTAACCCTAGAAAGCGAATTGACAGATGAAAAAACAGTTCCTGCTGAAACCTTACCTGTAAAAAGTGCAGATTCGCAACTCAAAGAAGTTTTCATTCCGGACATTGGTGGTTCATCCAATGTAGACGTTATTGAAGTTTTTGTCAAAGTTGGTGATACGATTAAAATAGATACTCCGCTAGTGACACTTGAGTCGGATAAAGCAAGCATGGAAATTCCGAGCACAGAATCAGGTATCATTAAAAAGATCCATGTCAAAATTGGAGATAAGGTTTCTAAAGGCAGTCCCCTATTACAAATTGAATCATCCCCAGGCCCTACCGAAACAGTTGTTCTTGAACCAAAAAAAGAAGCAACACTTAAAACCCCTAAATCTCAAACGCCAATCCTTCACGATACCCCTGTAAAATTATCAGATACAACTATGGTTCTAGCTGGTCCTTCTGTTCGTCGACTTGCAAGAACACTCGGTGTTCATTTAAACGATGTAACAGGTTCGGGACGTAAGTCTCGTGTCACACAAGAAGATATTGAATTATACGTTAAGAAAAGACTACAGCAATCTGCGACTTCAGGTACAAGTCCTTTCACACTTCCGCAAGCGCCAACCATTGATTTCTCACAATTTGGTTCGATTGAAATAAAACCACTGTCTAAAATTAAAAAAATAAGTGGTCAGAATCTACAACGTGCATGGCTACAAATTCCACACGTCACACAATTTGATGAAGCAGATATTACCGAACTCGAACAGTTTAGAAAAGCTCAAACAACCCTTATCGAAAAGGAAGGCATTAAATTAACTCCACTTGCTTTCATTACTAAAGCAGTTTGTCGTGCTTTACAAGAATTTCCAGAATTTAATTCATCTTTGTCATCTAATGGACAAGAATTGATTCTCAAAAACTATATCAATATTGGTATTGCAGTTGATACACCCCAGGGATTGGTTGTTCCGGTCATCAAAAACGTACAAGACTTAAGTATTAAAGACATTGCTCAGAAAATGGGTGAGTTAAGTCAAAAGGCAAGGCAAAAAGCTCTGTTACCAACCGATATGAGTGGTGGATCTTTCACCATATCTAGTCTAGGTGGTATTGGCGGCACAGCATTTACACCAATTGTGAATCATCCAGAAGTCGCCATTCTCGGTGTATCCAAATCAAGCATTAAACCTATATATGAAAACAATCAATTCATACCCCGTTTAATGTTACCATTATCATTATCATATGATCATCGGGTTATTGATGGTGCACAAGGTGCACGTTTTACCCGTTATTTATCTGAACTACTTAGCGATATTCGCAAAGTCATGCTTTAAAGAGGAAAACATAATGAGTTCTGAACAATTAAATACTGAAATTGTCGTGATTGGCAGTGGTCCTGGTGGATACACTGCTGCTTTTCGTGCGGCAGATCTAGGAAAAAAAGTTATATTAATTGAAAAATTTTCATCTCTTGGTGGGGTATGTTTAAATGTCGGCTGCATTCCATCTAAAGCACTACTTCACACGGCCTTAATTTTAGATGAAACCAAAGAAATGGGTTCTCAAGGCATTGAATTTGCCAAACCTAAAATTGATGCAACAAAATTAAAATCATGGAAAGATAGCGTTGTCAAAAAATTAACAGGTGGACTTGGCATGCTTGCCAAACAAAGACAAGTCACCGTTATTCAAGGTGTTGCAAATTTTTCTAGTTTGAATAGTGTTGAAATTGTGCTTACTGATGGAAAAAAACAGCTTGTCAACTTTGAACAAGCAATTATTGCCGCAGGCAGCGAATCGGTTACTTTTCCATTTATTCCTGAAGATTCGCGCATCTTTAGTTCAACAGGCGCACTTGAATTACGCGATATTAAAGGTCATTTAATGGTTTTAGGTGGTGGTATCATCGGTCTAGAAATGGCGACTGTGTATCGTGCCCTTGGTGCTGAAGTTACCGTTGTTGAATTTATGGATCAACTCATTCCTTCAGCTGACGCTGACTTGGTTAATGTTTTACAAAAAAACATGAAAGCCAAAGGGATTGAATTTTGTTTAAAAACAAAAGCAACTAAAATTGAAGCTAAAAAAGATGGCTTATATGTGACGCTTGAAGGAGAACACGCATCCGAAAATCCAAGACGTTTCGACCAAATTCTTGTTGCTGTAGGTCGAAAACCAAATGGAGGTAAAATCCAAGCTGAAAAAGCAGGTGTCAATGTTGATGAGCGTGGATTTATACATGTCGATAATCAAATGCGTACAAACCAACCACATATTTTTGCAATTGGTGATCTGGTTGGCCAGCCCATGCTTGCACATAAGGCTGTTGCTCAAGGTAAAGTTGCAGCAGAAGTTGCCGCTGGATTGAAGCACTATTTTGAACCCAAAACCATTCCAAGTGTTGCTTATACTGATCCAGAATTGGCATGGGCCGGACTTACAGAAAAAGAAGCTAAAGAACAAGGGATTGCCTACGAAAAAGCTGTATTCCCCTGGGCTGCAAATGGCCGTGCTTTAAGTATGCATCGCGAAGAAGGCTTAACAAAACTCTTATTCTGCCCCAATACAAAACGGATTATTGGTGCAGGTATTGTGGGTATGAATGCTGGTGATTTAATTACTGAAGCTTGCTTAGCGATAGAAATGGAATGTGATGTTGAAGATATTGCCCTAACCATTCATCCACATCCAACATTGTCAGAAACAGTTGGTCAAGCAGCTGAAATTTTTGCAGGTTCGATTACAGACTTGTATATGCCCAAGAAAAAGAAATAAGAAAAAAACCTGCAAAAGCAGGTTTTTTTTTAGCTATGAACAGTCAGAACATCATCTGTAAATATGACATCAATACCCCACTCACAAAATTTTAAGAATTCATCAATGTGATTAACGGTGTAAACACCTACTTTCAACCCTTGATGATGGGCTTTTTCAATGAACGGCCTCGTTATCCAAGTTCGTGATACATTGATCTGATTGCAATTCGATTTCAATGCCTGAGAAATTGCAAAATCTGTTGCATATATTGTTAAAAAAGCTCGAGAATAATCTGTATATTCTTTTAAAGACATCATAATTTCAAATTGAAAACTCGAAATAACAATATTTTCCTTAAATCGTGCATTTTGAATTTCGGTTAGAACAGAAGAAACAATGAGAGGAACCGTCTTTATTGGGACTTCTTTGATTTCTAAATTTATCCATCCCCGGCTGATTGAATGCCAATTCAATAATTCTTGTAGCGTCGGTACTTTTAAATCTACAAATTCAGCCCCCTTCCAGTGCCCGGCATCTAAGGTTTTTATATATTCATACGGTTGATTAATGATGAATCCTGAACCGTTAGTTGTTCTTTCTAAAGTATCATCATGGATAATAATTGGAATGTTATCTTGGGTTAATCCAACATCACATTCTATGTAAGGACATCCCAAATCATGGGCTTTTTGAAATGCAACCATGGTATTTTCAGGAACGAATTTTGAAGCACCTCGATGCGCAATCACTTGAACCACAACATTACCCCATTATGATGTTTATATCTTTTTCTTTTAGCATTTCTCAAGTAGAATCAGAAACAATATATAAATCATTTAAACTCTTGAAAGGCTATCCCATGCAAGATTTATTTAACTTAGCACAACAATATGAATTTGGACATATCCATTTTAAACGTTGCACCAAAACAGGCATGCAAGCCATCATTGCCGTTCATAGCACCAAATTAGGACCCGCATTGGGTGGATGTCGATTTATTGAATACAGTGACACAAATCAAGCAACGATTGATGCTCTTCGTCTTGCGCAAGGTATGAGTTACAAAGCAGCAATGGCTAATCTTCCTCTTGGAGGGGGTAAATCAGTTATTATCCGTCCCAAGGACGCTTTTTCAAGAAACGATTATATGCATTCATTTGGCGAATTTGTTCAATCTTTAGGTGGTCAATATATCACCGCTTTAGATTCGGGCACAGAACTCTCCGACATGGATATTATTGCACAACAAACACCTTATGTTGCAAGTCATTCCGAAAAACACGGGGATCCTTCACCTCATACAGTCGACGGTGTTATTGCAGGAATAAGAGCGAGCGTTAAGTTTAAACTTGGAAAACATAAACTGAGCGGCTTACACATGGCGATACAAGGACTTGGACATGTCGGGTATGGTGTTGCTAAGCAATTACACCAGGAAGGTGTAAATCTAACCATTACAGATATTAATTCTGAACTCACAACACGAATTGCTAAAGAACTCCAAGCGAATATTGAAGAAACATCTCGTATTCACAAAACAACTTGCGATGTTTTTGTGCCCTGTGCTTTAGGTGGCATTTTAAATGTAAAAACCATCCCGGAATTGAATTGTAAAATCATTGCTGGAGCAGCTAATAATCAACTCATTGATCCTGAAGCAGGATTAATTTTACATCTAGAAAATGTTTTATATGTACCTGATTATGTGATTAATGCCGGGGGACTTATTTTTGCATGTGCTCGCTATTTTAATCAATCAGACGAAGAAATTAATGCTCAAATTCAGCAAATTTATAACCGTTTAATTCATATTTTTGAATTATCAGCTCAAGAAAATATATCCACAGCTATAATGGTGGATAAAATTGCTAAAGAAAAAATAAAGTAAGGGGCATGTTGGATGACTTATCTTAAATATACAACTCTAACCCCAGAATTGTATACCTATAGCCAAAAAATTGCATGTCGAGAATCGAGTACATTAAAAAATATTGAGCTAGAAAATGAAAATCACCCACAAATTAGAATGCAAATATCTTCAGATCAAGCTCAATTTCTTCAATTTTTGATTCGAAGTATTCATGCAGAACGCGTGTTAGAAATAGGAACCTTTATGGGGTATAGTGCTGCAGCAATGGCTCTCGCATTACCGCAAAATGGTCAATTGATTACATGTGATATTGATGCGATTACGACTCAAATTGCCACCCAACATTGGATAAATGCGCAACTTCACAATAAAATTCATCTCAAATTAGGACCCGCATTAGAAACCATGCATCAATTGCTAAATACAGGAAAAATTTTTGATTTCATCTTCATAGATGCAGATAAAGGTAATTATATTCAATACTACGAAATGGCAAAAAAATTACTATCCCCAAAAGGTATCATTGCCATTGATAACATTTTTTTTCATGGTGAAGTGATTTCTGACTCACCTTCAAAAGCCGGGCAACAAATCATTAAATTTAACGAGCACATCAAACATGATTTAGATATCCATTTATCCCTGGTTCCCATTGCCGATGGCCTTTTTATTATTCAAAAATTGTCTACTTGACGCGAACACCATCCCATGAAATAGTGATATTCAAATATTATTTATGAGATGGATTTCAAATGGTCAAAAATGTAAAAAATCCTTGCAACTTAGACGGCTTTAGTTTTTTAGAATTTTCAAGCCTTGATTCTGGTGATATGAGACAAAAATTTAAAAATCTTGGCTTTACATTAATGGCAGAGTCCCACACCCATCCTTTTCAAGTTTGGCAACAAAATCATATCTTTTTTTTATTAAATGATTTACCAACAGGCCAAGCACAAAATCACGCAAGAAACCATGATGCAGGTGCATGTGCAATGGGTTTTTATGTTAAAAATAAAGAACAAGCCTTTGAAACAGCGATTAATAATGGGGCAACTGCAGCTAAATCTCACCCCATATATGATTTACCTTCAATTATTGGAATTGGTGGAAGTGTTATTTATTTTACTGACCATACTTTTCATCCCATAAGCGATGAATGGTACATACGACACCACCAACATCCGAAAGGTGCAGGTTTAGAAACCATCGATCACTTAACCCACAATGTTTATCGAGGCAAGCTTATCAAATGGGCTGAGTTCTACAAAAAAATATTTGGATTCACTGAAATTCGTGATTTTAATATACAAGGAAAACATACTGGGCTCTACAGCCAAGCGCTTGTGAGCCCTTGTGGAAAAATTAAAATTCCTTTGAATGAATCCAAAGATGATAAATCACAAATCGAAGAGTTCCTACAAGAATATCACGGTGAAGGCATACAACATATCGCGCTTAGTACCGAAAATATTTATGATTCTATTGATAAACTTCGTGAGTTTGAAGTTCAATTCCTTGACACGCCCGATACATACTTCACAGATATTCATACGAGATTACCCTGGAGCAAAGAATCCATTCCTGAGATGCAAAAAAGAAAAATACTTATCGATGGAGGCCCCAAAGAAACTGATGGCATACTTTTACAAATTTTCACGGAAAATATATTTGGGCCTGTTTTTTTTGAAATCATTCAACGTAAAGGCAATTCGGGATTTGGTGAAGGCAATTTCCAAGCTCTATATGAAGCCATTGAGCGCGATCAAATAGAAAGAGGACAAATATGAAATTTGCGACGCTAAAATCCGAACATCGTGATGGAATATGTTGCCTTGTGAATTCAGATGCCACTCAATTTATTCAAATTGATGATATTGCTCCAAAACTTCAATATGCTCTCGAAAATTGGCATCAACTCTACCCGGCTCTACAAAAAAGATATCAAGCACTCAATCAGGGAGAAATTATTGGAGAGCGATTTAATCCAGATTTAATGCATTGCCCACTTCCTAGGGCTTATCAATGGTTAGATGGTAGTGCTTATTTGCACCATGTGCAATTGGTAAGAAAAGCTCGCGGTGCTGAAATGCCCAAAGAGTTTCTAACCGATCCCCTCATGTACCAAGGGGGTTCTGATGAGTTTATTCCACCCACCTCGCCAATTTCTTTCTCATCGGAATCCTATGGCATTGATTTTGAAGCTGAAGTTTGTGTAATTACTGATAGCGTTCCTATGGGGAGTACGCCACAAGAATGTGAATCCAAAATATTACTGATTTTATTAGTTAATGATGTCACATTAAGAGAACTCTTACCTCAAGAACTTAGCAAAGGATTTGGATTTTTACATGGTAAACCCTCTAGTAGTTTTTCACCAATTGCTGTCACACCCGATGAATTAGGAAAAGCATGGGATGGACATCGACTTCATTTGCCACTGATCAGCACATTAAACAAAAAACCATTTGGCTGCCCAAATGCCGGAGTTGGCATGCAATTCTCATTCCCTGAACTGATTGCGCATGCCGCCAAAACACGTCATTTAACTGCTGGAACCATCATAGGCTCGGGAACAGTATCCAATGATAATAGAAGCGTCGGCTCTTCATGTATCGTAGAAAAGCGTATGATAGAAATCATAGAAACAGGAAAGCCATTAACGCCATATATGAAGTTTGGCGACAGCATCCGAATCGAAATGTTCAACGAAAAGCATCAATCCATTTTTGGTGCTATTGATCAAACCATTTCAGCATATCAAAAGGAATCATAAAATATGCGGCCTAAACTTTATGATTATTTTCGTTCCTCATGCAGCTATCGAGTTAGAATTGCTTTAAATTTAAAAGGCATTTCTTATGATCTCATTCCTGTTTCATTACTCAAGCATGAGAATGATGAACCTGCTTACCTAGAAATAAATCCTCAGGGTTTAGTGCCTACTTGGCAAGATGACAAAATGATTTTGAGTCAATCTTTGGCTATTTTAGAGTATCTTGATGAAGCTTATCCTGAAACGACGCAAATTCTACCCCAAAATATAATGATGAGATCAAAAGCCAGGCAATTATCATACATCATCGCATGCGATATGCATCCTTTGAATAATTTACGCGTCAAAGAATATTTGCTTGATGCTGGCTTTTCGAATGAAGCGTTTTTGAAATGGTATCATCATTGGTTAAAAGAAGGATTTAATAGTTTAGAACAAATTGTTTCAAGTGCCCCCTACTGCCTGGGTAATGAGGTTACCATAGCTGACATCTGTCTTGTTCCACAGATTTATAATGCCAAACGCTTTAATTTTGATTTAAGCAGTTATCCCAAACTCATGAATATTTATAATCACTGCCAAACACTTATGCCATTTATTCAAGCAAAACCACAAGAAAACCCTTGATTTTTTGCACATTCCCGTTTAATCTTCCAAATTCTGGAGAGATGGCNNACGCCTGGAAAGTGTGTATACGGCAACGTATCGAGGGTTCGAATCCCTCTCTCTCCGCCAGCATTTTTTAAAGAGAACTTTTCTCACGTATTTTTGGGTTGATCTCAGCACATCTCAAAACCCCAGTATTTGCGGGCTTTACAGTGTTACGGTATGGCATTAGATACGTACCTCGCTTTTTCCAATTTCGCCATTTTACTCCCCCAAAACTTCTGTTTTTGGCCTCCCCATCTCCGATACATGCGAACACTCCGGTCGAAGGTACGCATGTCCTTAAAACCTCGAATTTCGTGGGTTTCAGAGGATTGATGCTTTTCGAGCCTGCATTTTTTAGAGAAAGAAAGACAGAGTAGCGATGGGGATTCAAATGGAGAATAAGTTTAGTCTTGACCCTGATGTGGTTTACTAGAGCCTTTAAACAAGTTTGCGGGCAAAGCCCCAGCGAATTTAGACTTAAATCAAGTTGGCATACCTTGGAGGTGCCGCCTTATTCATTGCATACAGGAGACATAAAAATGATAAACGTGAGCATTAAAGAGTTACCTGCTAGACGGCTGGCGGTAATAGAACACTACGGAGACCCTAAAAAAGTAGGTGAGATTGCCTCAAAGTTAATAGCCTGGGCTAAAGCGCAGCCGGTAAATTTAAAGCCTAAACCAGGTGAAGCCTTTAGTTTTGGGTATGGTGATCCAAAGGAAGTACCAGCAGAAGAATTCCGCTTTGATCTTGCTATTACCGTTCCGAAAACACTAAAGCTTGAGGGTGAAGTGATAGAAAAACATCTTCCTGCAGGTAGGTATGCTGTTATTTCCCATAAAGGGTCACGTGACACTTTGAGCGAAAAAATTTACTGGCTTTATCGAGATTGGTTGCCAGAATCTAAAGAAGAACTTGGTGATTTACCTTGCATATTTTGTTACTACAATTTTGATCATGAAGTGGCTGAAACAGAATTGATCACGGAAGTGTGGTTGATTCTTAAATAGGGTCGATGATGTCAGATGGTGATTGTGCTCTCCTCAGTTTTTAAGCAAATGACATAGTATCAAAAATCTTTGCTAGCTGTTCGAAATAGCTCATATCACAACCATCCTCTAAAGCCCATGCCCATGCGAGCACTGCTTGTACAAAGCACAAATCAAGAATTCGCTGCGATGGTAATTGAATAATTTTGGCAAAATAAGTGATTCGATTGAGAATAATATTTGGGACATCAGCATGATTCAGTAATTCTGGAATAGGATTACGGATAAAAGCGGCTACTTCATAGGCCGGTTCGCCAATCACACCTTTTGGATCAATCACTACCCAAGTCTCACCATTTTGCAAAATATTATCATGATGCAAATCTCCATGAAGCAAAACATTAGCATCAGCTGTTTTAAGAAGCTGATCTCGGAGCTTTCTTGCTTTCTTCAAATACACGTTCGGAATGTTCAAGTCCTTATCCAAAGCCGAAAGCCAATCTTGGATATTAGGAAAATTATGTGCTACAGAAATATTTGCTTGATGCAGCTTTTGCATGACTCCAAAGGCAATTTCGATGGATTTCTGTTCTCTATCTGAAAAATAACTTTTGAGAGATATTCCAGGCATTGCTCTTTCTAGAAGTAACATTCCCTTGTCTTCAGCAAGCACCTTCACTGCGCCACAGCCTGCAAAGCATTTGAGTGCAAACGCTTCTCGAGTTAGTGCCTCATGATCAAGTCCTAATTTTAAAATGATAGGATTATCGCCCTGAAAGCCGGATAGTACATAGTTGTAAGTAAGATTGGTGACTTCTTTTAATTCGCGCATATCCAGCTTTGAGGATGTTGCCGCAACAAGCTCAGGCAGTGCATCTAACCACACTTTGCCTTGTTTGCCGTAAATATTCAGGATATTGGAATGGAAGGTGTTCATAGACTCTCCTTCACAATAACATCGTAAGGCTCTGCTAATTTATATTTTCTGGCTTTGTTAGAGTAGTCGATTATTTCTAAAAAGCCACTTTCAACCCACTTTTTGCAAAGCGCGGCATTCGTTCTAGGTTGGAATCCAAATAGATCACCTATTTGTTTAGCCGTCACAACATCGTACCCTTTAAATAATTCCAAGGCTTTACGTTGCTTTGGATCTAATTTGCGCAAGACTTGCGAATGATCTTTTTCGCCTTTCTCAAAGCTTTGCATCATCTGTGCGACAACTTTTTCAAAAGCAAAAGCCATACCTTCGATAAAATATTCCACCCAAGGGGTTATATCGCTTTCAGCCCTTCCAAAGTAATAATTGTGAGATGGACCAATACTGATAGCACGATAATAACCAAGCAAATTTTTAGCATAATATTCTTCAAGAGAATACAGTCCTTTTAAATCATACCCACCAAGGTGCAAGATCAACGTCGTCAGTAACCGGCTTGTTCGCCCATTACCGTCATAATAGGGATGAATTGTTGCAAACTGGTAATGAGCAATGCCGGCGATAATAGGACACGGTATCTCTTCATTTTCTTTGATCCATGACACTAAGTTACGCATAAGGCCTGGCACATCTTTTGCTTCCGGCGGCATATAGACAATCGTTCCTGTTCCACTGTCTTTGATAACGTTTTGTCCATCTCGGTAAGGTGTTGGTTTAATCAGCGTTGTTCCATCACTCATCACCAGAGCATGCAAAGTTTGAATGACTTTTTCGGTAACAGGATGGTTTTGCGCGGCATATTGTTCAAGCTGAGCTAATGCAGCATAATAGCCTTTTACTTCATGCTCATCCCGTTCTCTGCCCGGAAAATGACCTTGAAGTTGAATGACCTCTTTGATCTCATCGGGCTTAAGCTGATTGCCTTCTATCATCGTAGAATAATGTGTGGTGTAAAGTTTAGCCGTCTCACGCAGCGAGGCTAGAATTGTAGGATTAACAGGCAGTAAGGCGACTTTTTCCTTCGCAGCCTCGATTCTCATAAGGCTTTTGGCAATAGTAGATGTTATATTGTAGATGGGTTTAAAGTTTGTCGGCATGATGTAAGCTAAATATCAGTTTTTGTTGAATTATTTATTATGCCGATAAAAAGCGCATAAGTCAAACATAACATGCCGATAAAATGCATATGATGGTTTATCATGTCCTCAAAGTTACAGATAGTGTAATTTTAGGGACATGCCTATTGTGCTCCATAAGCTTTTATAGAGAAACAAAAATCGTTCATTTGACACTCTCTCAGTACGCCTCTATAATCGCTACAAAGGGTGAAAACATGACCATACCACCCCAGTTTGGAGTTGGTTAGGTTACGGTAAACTGATCTCCGCCAGATTTTCGAGCAATAACTTTTCTCGTCTTTTTGCGCCAATGTTAACGCACCTCAAAATCCCAGTATTTATGAGCTTTTCAGCGTTCAGGGGTATACCCAGCTTTCTCCTATTTTGCCTCTTTGAGCTTATTCATCAGCAACTTGATAATATACAAATTAACTCAAGCGATGATTTTGCATTAGTCTCACAAGCTTTACAAAACATTATTCAACCAAAAAAAATTATTTGTTCCCGCAGAAATACCAAGAAAAAATGTCAATCATCAAGGAGTATCTTCAATGTCCAGAGGATTATGTTGAATCTCAAGAAAACTTTGATGAATATAAAGAAATTATTATAGAACGTATTATTGCAAAGATTGAAGAGTTAAAATCGCTCAATCAAAATCAAAAAATGTCCTATATCCAAATCCAAGCACATCGGAAAGCGCAAATAACCCAAAATCAACAAATAATGTCTCAACATAAGCCCCCAGTGCCTGGTAGTGATGCACATGTTATGCTGGAATTGGAATGGCAAAGACAAATGGAACGACGGATTAATCCCAGATTTCTAAATAATCCTAGAAGTCGCGTGCGTGAAGAAAATATACCAATATTACCGTCTGTACAAGAAGCGATAGATGCTGGAATTATTACTTTAGGACAATATCTAGAAATACCTTTTGATATGTGTGAAATGCAATTAAATGATTTGATGGAAAGAGCTTCACGAAATTTAACCATTTAATACTAAATCGAATACAAGCAAGTCCACAATCAAAAAAGTTTTTTCATTATGCACGTCTAAAGTTAGAAATGCTATCTATAATCTCAAAAAATTAAAATAATCGAATCATTTGAATTTAATTTGTAACAACAATTCTTTTTTATTAAAAATTGAGTATAATGCCACCTTTGTGTGTTTTTTATTAATCTATGCATCAACAACGAGAACAAAAGTTTAATATAGTTTTGCAAGAAATTATAAAATTCACCTATGAATTCGACCAAATTTCGGAAATTCGAATCACATCGCAAGAAATGTTTGCAACACATATTTTTTCTTTAAATCTAACACAGATTGAAGTCGAGTATTCATATCCCTTTAGTATTTGGTTAATCGATAAATTCCAAGAAAATCCTCCCGAACTGATAAAAATATTTTCGTTTCTTCAGTGGCTGAAACATCCTTTTCAACCAAACATTATGGGATATGAACCCATTATTCATCATATATGTAACAAGCCCAACTCACTTCTTATGTTAAAACTTTTATTTCTTAACATTGAGCCCCAGCACTACCAATCAGAATTTCATCCACCACCATATGCTCGTCCTATGATTTCTGATGAAGTCTTTAACTTACTTATCGATAACCATTTTAAATTTTCAAGTAATGTACATCCAATATTTTGGGCAATTAAACATCAAAACCACGAACTGCTAGAAAGAATACTTCAATATAAACCAAAATGGATCAACGTCCAAAACGAAGAGGGTTTTACTCCCCTTATGATGGCGATTCAAATCAAAAACGAAAGTTCCTTGTTAAAACTTTTAAAATTTAACCCAAATCCTCGAATTAAAAATCATCAACAAGCAACCATCGCACACATTTTATATCAAACTCAAGCTATCGATTGGATAAATAAACTATCAGAACAACCCGAATTCTGTGCACTCTCTATTGAATCCATGATAAAAACAACTGATATCAATCATCAAATACCACTAGGTCTTGCCATATCAGTAACAATGATACCCTGGATTAGAAATCAACTGGAAAATAATCCTCAATTACGAACCCCTTTATATAAATCCTATACCCATGCGATATTACAAAATCGATTTATAGACATCGAGATACTATATCATCAACTGGGACTGCAATTTTTAGATCAAAACGAAATTCTTACAGACCTATTATTAAAGGCAAAAGAAACGCATCGATATGACATTTTATCCTGGTTTTTAACTTTAGATGAAACGCATCCTGAAGTTCGTAAAGCGATGCATTTTTTTACAGAACTGGAAAAGTTTTCGGTGCCAAAAGCAAAAACTTTCATAGATTCCACGTCGATAGATTGGGGCTTTGTGCCAGCAAAAATAAGTTTTGCTTTAACAAGTCATCTCATCAAACTAAACCAAAGTCAAATGATTGCAGAGCTCAAATTATTTCACTTACACGCACACTTTCATACTTTTATTTGTCCTCAAACAAAAGATAAAACAACGATATTAGATATCGCATTGAAAAACATAAACCTGCAGCTTCATCCAAAATTTATTACTTACTTTTTAAGGTACCTTGATCAAAACGCTGAGATTTATCCAAGTTGGTTAGCGGATTTCCATAGCAATTTTTTCCCTTTAATTAACAAATGGTCGATCAACAAAAATAAACTCATCAATGGTTCACCTCTAATTCATTACATATCACACCAAGATGAAATCAATCATACGCAATTATTATCGAGATTCATTAATTCAGAGGTTCAGGTTAATCGTTTTGATAAAAATGGCAAACATCTTTTTGCAAATCTGCTCGAAACTAATCCGAAAGGATTTGAACAAATCAAAGAGCTATATAAAAATTTTCATCAATTCAGTTTAGAAAATTTAGATTTGCGTGGTTCTAATCTTTTACATTTATCAATTGAATCTCGACATATACCCTGCATAAGCTGGTGTTTATCACAAAATTTATCACATTTGGATATTCGTTTTTTCGATCAAAAAAATGCAATCGAATTGGCATTTGATTATCAACATTTAGAAACCATTACTTTATTAAAAAAGAATCTAAAAAAAAGCCAGCTGCTCCCTTTTTTAAGTCAGCTCATTACTCAAAAAAGAGACGATATAATTCAAGATCTTTTGAGCAACCCCCAACCTTTCGATTGGAAATTCTCAGAGCCACAAATCAAAGCGCTAAAAACGTTAAACCATTCCATAATTGATGCGCATCTTGATGAGTTCTATTTAAAGCCAACAAACAAAAAAAATGCAAAAAAAACACCTCTAGAGACAACAACCATGTCGGATAAGCCCAAAACGGTTCAACTGACGATTGAAATGTTGATTGAATGGATTAAAAATGGGAATGCTAAAGCTTTTGAAAAATTAGGCCTACCCGAATACCAGCCAATTTTAGAAATCATCTTTGAAAATCATTTTATTGCAATTTTAGAATCGGTGTTTAAATCACCTCATAAACCGCTCAATAAAACCTTTATCAGAATTCCTGCAGCAATCCCTAAATTTGAGGAACATCAAGCATGGTTACACTTATTGACCTTGTCTGTAACAACAGATAATACCCAGATTTTTGATAATTTGATTGGAAGACAATTTATTTTTGATAATTTAAAAATAAATATCATGTTATTCATGGAGATGAATCTTCATCAAATGAATAACAAATGGTTAAATTTACTGATTACCCATTTTCCATTATCTGAAGCAGAACAACAATTATTGTTACATCGCATTTTGGATAATATGAACATACCCGCACTTGCCGAATTATTAAAGTGTGAAACATATCAAAAACATTTGATTGCATTACCCATTGATTGGCTTCATCGCCTCTATAGCCAAGATTCTGCTATCATAAAAATATTTTTACAGTTTAAATTGCTTGAGCAACATATTTTTCAAGCCATTCCTAATCTCTTATCTTTTGAACATCAACAATTATATTTAGAACATCTCATCAAAACCCAAAACCTATCTTCTTTAACAACAATATTAAAACATGAATCTTATCAACATCTTCTTCTCAACATGCCTCTGCAAGGTATCGATAAGCTCATTAGCAGTGAACCATCCGCGTTTCATTTGTTATTAACAGTGAATGGACTAAGACAACATATCATTCAAAATGTATCCAATATATTGTCTCCAAAACATCAAAAATTTTTATTACAAAACATCTTAGAGACATTAGATATACAGGCTTTGGAAGAAGTGTTAAAAATTGAATCCTACCAATATCACCTCATTGAATCACCCATTGATTTACTACAACATCTAATGAACCATGATAAAAATATTCTAAAACTACTGTTGCAGTTTAAACCTATTGAAAAACATATCATTCAATATGCCTCAAAATCATTACTTGCAGAACAACAACGATTATTATTACATCATCTTGCAAAAGAAATGGACCTTCCGACTTTAGCCGAACAATTAAAAAACGAGTTCTATCAAGATAATCTGATTCATGCACCACTAGAAGTCATTGTATACATGATGAATCAAGGTTTTAAGGTGACTGAATTGCTTCTACAATTTAAAAAGATAAAGAATCACGTCATTAACAACGCCAATAAAATCATGATAAATGGCTTCAAAAACCAACAAAAAGACAGTTTGATATGTCTATTAAGACTGCCATCGTTTAGAGATAAACTCCAAGAAAATCCAAAAGAATTTCTGGATGAAGTCATCAACCTCAATCAGATGTACATATTGAAGGAACTCTTTAGCCCATATTTTGACCTTTGTTTCATCTTAAAACCTTATTATCCAACTTTAAAAATGAACCTGCCAAAATTTATCAAGAATGCATTCAATATGGGGTATTCTGAAAATCAAGCTTTGTATATTTTTGGCAGTACCATTCATTTTTTAATTGAAAACATGTCCTTTGAATTTCTAAATGATATTGATTTCATTGCGTCAGAACCTCCACCACGAGATGTATATCAACAATCCCATATTCAACCGCAATTATTTTTTACATCCGTTCCTTTAACCCCCCAACGTCATATTAAATTTGATTACTTTTGTATCCCGCATTCTATAAACCATTTCATTGCTGAAGATTATCAACAACGTGATTTTACTGTGAATTGCTTATATTGTGATAAGGATGGGCATATCTTTGATCCAACAAATTTGGGTCTTACGGATTTAAGGCATCGCATGATTCGTAGCGTCAAGCCCTCTGCTGAATCATTTGCACATGATCCAATTCGTTTGCTTAGAGCAATCAAATTAATGCTTAAAGGCTTTCATTTATTTCCAGAAGTGGAAAAAGCCATGAATGATTGGAGCCCCAATATTGAACATATGAACTTTGGTCATATATATGCCATGGCAAGCCATATGCTTAGCTCTGTAAATGGCCATATTACTATAGAAATTTTGGTAAGATTTAATCTCGTTACAAAACTGCTTCAATTTGAAGCAATCCCTACTTACGAAAATGTTTTAGCTTTTGTTACAGCAGAATCCTCCAGATATAAAAATATCTCAGCCAAAAGCGCGCATCATTCATCAAATGGGATGAAAAAATAGAAAAGTTTTTCATTTGCCATCACTTTTCTTTCCTTAACATATAGTATCTCGGACCATCTTCCCGATGGTCAAGAAGATCATGATTAATCATTAGCGTATTTCACTGTTTTGAGCCTATCTGATAAAAAAAGTCAATATATGACAACATCTGAAGAATATAATTTTAAAAAACTGATATCAAGAAACGATATTCCGACATTAACCATCCAAGAATATCAAACAATCAGTAAACCATAACAGTATTAATTTCGTCTGGTTTAAATTTATGATATAAATACTTTTTTTATAAACACATACTTTTTTTTAATGGCACAATTAAAATTATTATCACATCATTCTTTTTTAAACCGATTGTGGATATTTGCAAAGCCATATCGTTACTTGCTTTTTTTCAGTTTTGTCTTTATGTGTATTGGCACCTGGATTTCCTTATTGCCCTCCTATCTAATTATTTCCTTAACAAATTCAATATTAGTACCCATACAAAATGGTCAGACCATTTTAAACGAAGAGGTCCATTACTATTTGGGCTGTTTTCTTGGCGCCGCCCTATTCACATGGTTAATGACATGGTGTCGCACGTATTTATTAGCTTATGTTAGCGAAAAAATTGGTGCTAATTTAAGAACTAAAACATTTAATCATTTATTAGAACTTTCATTAGAGTATTTTAATCAAAAACGTATGGGGGATTTGATTTCAAGAATTGGGAGTGAATCGGATAGAATCAATATTTTCATTTCAGTGCATCTTTTAGATTTCATTCAAGATATCATGATGATTGGTATGATTTTGGGATTTATTTTCTATATCAATGCCAAACTTGCTATCTATGCCTTAATCCCTTTACCTTTTATTTTTTTACTCACCTACTTACTTAAAAATCGCCTAAACTTTGGATTTGAACAATGTAATCGAGTTTGGTCACAACTCATCAGTATTTTATCTGATGTCATTCATGGGATTCGAGTGGTTAAATGTTTTGGACAAGAACCTAAAGAGAAATATCGTTTTCAACAAGCCAACGAAAAAAATGTTTATGTGAACAATCAAATGAACAAAATATGGTCTGCATTTTCACCTACCAGCAACTTTTTTAATGATATTGGTGTTCTGATTATTTGGGGATTAGGTATCCATATGATGACACTACATGAAATTACACTTGGCGGTTTAACTGGATTTATTGCTTATTTGGTTCGTCTGTATTCTCGATTTGAATCCATGACTCGTTTTTTTGAACAACAAAAAAGAGCTAGTGCTTCCATTAAACGAATTTTTGAGATTCTTGATAAGCAACCCAATATTTATATTGAGAAAAATCCTAAAAAAATATCTCATATTCAGGGAGAGCTTGAACTAAAAAATGTAAACTTTGCTTATGATAATCATCAAGTTCTGTTTAATCTTAATTTATTGATTAAACCCGGTGAACGAATTGGGTTTGTTGGTCACAGCGGCGCTGGCAAAACAACACTCATGAATTTGATTTGCCGTTTTTATGATCCCACTTCCGGTGAAATTAAACTCGATGGCACCAACATTCAGAAATATTCTCTGCATGATTATCGAAAAAATATAGGCGTTGTACTGCAAGATTCGTTTTTGTTTTATGGCACGATTGCTGAAAACATTGCTTATTCAAGACCCGATGCATCTTTTGACGAAATCGTTGCCGCTGCAAAAGCTGCAAATTCACATGAATTCATTCTTCGCCAACCTTTAGGATATGACACCATTGTCCAAGAGGGAGGTATATCGTTATCTGGCGGTGAAAAACAACGCATATCCATAGCACGCGCAATACTCAACGATGCTAAAATTTTAATTCTTGATGAAGCAACCTCTGCAGTCGATGCTTATACTGAAAAAGAAATTCAAAATGCACTTGAAAATCTCACACAAAATAAAACAACCCTGGTCATTTCCCACCGATTATCAAGTTTACGCAACTTTGATAAATTGGTTGTGATTCAACAAGGCAAAATCATCGAAGTAGGATCCCATGCTGAACTTATACAAAACCAAGGGTATTATGCTGACTTCTATCAAATGCATCAAAATTTAAATATGGATACACTATCATGATTGCCATAAAACGTTCAAAAACAGGGCAGCCTATTTTATATATTGAAACGAAAAAATTTGAAAACATTAAAATAATTCAAGCATTTCCTATTCAGAGTGATAGAGAATCTGCAATTTCAATATTAAATAACGAAGGGAAAGAATTGCTATGGCTTCAAAATTTAAAAGAACTTGATGAAGTTTCAGCACAAATCATTCGTGATATCCTCAATGAACAAGAAATTCAACTTACAATTGAATCGATTACTTCAATATCGAGCAAATTATACCCCTGTACTTGGCATGTTGAAACCCGTAAAGGTCCTAAAACGTTTACTATTGAAAATGAAGAAGACTTTATACACCTCCATCACCAATTAATACTCATTAAATCTCGAGAACATATTTACTATGTATTAAAAGATTTACAAAAAATGGATAAAAAAAGTCTACAACATCTTATGCCATTTATTTTTCATATTTAAACAACTGTTGGAATAGGCCCTCATCTGGTTTGTATGCTGGAACCATGGATAACCGCGTACCAAACGAGTACTCTCGATGCAAATCCCAAATTAATCTTAACGTTGAAAAATCAAGTATTGCAAAGCCAACACCATCAAATATGGTTATGTCATTTTTTGAAAGACGTGCTGACTTACTTCCAGTAATTATTTCCCATAACTCACAAACGTGTTCACGTTCCAAGGTTGTTAACTGTTGAATCTCACCTTCAACTATTGTCTGAGGAAGATACTCAACAACAATTCGTTGTGCGGATTTTAATAAACCAATATCCAATTCAAAAGAACCTGGTGAGTCGCCTCCCATCGCATTAATGTGAGCGCCTAATTTTACATCCGATAAACTTAAAACAGGATACTGACGATTCGCATTGGTTATTGTAATAATAATATCAGCATCCTCAACGGCCTCACGAATAGAGGATGTGGTTCGACAAGGTAGTGTTGATAAATTATTTAGGAATCGATTCATGGCTTTTGGATTAACATCAAAACAGTTTATCTGCTCCAAAGGAAAAATGGAGACATGAGGCATGACTTGAAATTCACTCTGCGCTCCACACCCAATAACAGCTAATTTTTTTGAATGGTTATTGGCTAAATATCGACTGGCTAATGCAGAAACAGCACCTGTTCTTAATGCCGTTAACAAAGTCATTTCGGTTACCATCAACGGCATCCCGGTTTGTGCATCGACCCATAATCCTTGTCCAAGGACAGTATAATTATCTCGATTATTAGGATAAGTGCAAACATATTTATTTGCATAGAATGTTGAATTTAGAATTGGCATCAATTCTAGAATTCCATTTTGATGATGTTGGCTGACTCGAGGTTGCTTTTGAAAATCTACCCACTTTCGAAAATCCTCTTCAATATATTTTATCAATAATTGATAAAAGCGAGAGAGTGTAACTTTTTCAATCAATGTTTGAACAGCATCCATACCAACAATCAACATGATGTAAGTCCCTACGCGAATGATTTCTCCAAAGAATGCTGAATATGCTGTAAAGCATTCTCTACATCATCAATTAATAACAAACATAAACAGTCTTCATCCAATTGATCAATTGCAAATGAAATTGCCGCCATTTCATTTAAGATGCAGTCAATTTTCTTCATGCGTCGGCCATTTTTTAGCCCTTGCTGAATTAAACTCACCACCTCACCATCTTTTCGATTCCGTTGGCATAAATCTTGATAAACGATGCCCTCATCAAAAACATCACCGAGCATTTTCATTTGACGTAAAATGACTTGATCGCTTCTATCCCCTGCACTGCTCGTGAGAACTAAGCGTTTTTTTGCTGGAAACTTTTCAATCGTTTCAATAATTGCAGCAAGTGCATCGATATTATGTGCATAATCCGCAATAATGGTATTGGTACCGGATTTAAATAAATTAAATCTTCCAGGGGTCATCTTGGGTGTATTTTTAAATTGTTCACAAAACTTTTGTGTCAAATCCATCGACATTTTTAATGCATACATCACACCAATGGTGGCCATCACATTCTGAATCTGGAATTTTAACAATCCACCTTCAGTGACGCCCATGGTTTGAACATCAAAATGATGTTCTAGTTCATGGTTTTTTAATTGAATTGCCTTTACAGATTCATTGTAAAAAATCACAGTTCCACCAGCATTGAAATGAGCATCTAAAATGGGATGATTTTCTTCATACGAAAAATAAATACAACTGGCTTCTGTATATGTTGCCATCGCAACGACCAATGGATCATCCGCATTTAATATAACTGTTCCCTTGGGAGATACACTACGCACAACCGTTTGTTTCACGCTTGCAATATCTTGTGCATTTTCAATAAAATCCAAACCTAAATGATCTGCTTCACCAATATTCGTCACAACAGCTATGTCTGCTACGTCATATCCTAAACCCTGACGCAATATTCCACCTCTTGCAGTTTCAAGCACGCATGCTGATACTTCAGGATGCATTAAAATCGATTCTGCGCTCCATGGTCCTGAGCAATCACCATCTATAATTTTTCGCCCATTAAAATAAATACCATCCGTGCAAGTTAATCCCACATTAAAATCCATTTTTTCTAAAAGAAAAGCGATAAGACGTGATGTTGTGGTTTTTCCATTATTTCCAGTTACAGCAATAATAGGTATTCGAGCATCATCTTGTTTAAACATATGCTCAATAATCGCCTTACCAACATCCCTTGGTTCCCCATATGATGGTGCTATATGCATACGCAACCCAGGCGCTAAATTCATCTCAATAAAAAAGCCATTGTGATCCTTTAAGGGTTTTGTAATGTCTTTACAAACCAAATCTACACCACAGATATCAATACCAATCATTTGTGCTGCACGAATCGCTTGCTCTTGAATACTTACGTGGACTTTATCGGTTACATCTATTGCATAACCTCCAGTTGATAAATTAGCGTTTAATCGTAAAAAGACTTTTTGTCCTGCTGCAGGAATAGAGTCTATGCTAAGATTTTGTTGCTTTAAAAAACCTATGACGACTTGATCAACTGTAATTTTTGTTAAAAATCCATTGTGATTATTTAATCGTAATGGGTCTTGGTTAACTTGGTCAATCAATGCTTGAATAGTATGTTGTCCATCCCCCATAACCATAGGTGGAACGCGTTGTGCTGCAGCAATAAGACGATTTCCCACAACCAGTAATCGATAGTCATCACCAGGGATGTATTCCTCTAATAATATCTCATCACCATATTTTTGAGCATGAGCAAATGCTTCTCGGAATTGTTCCTCTCCGATAATGTTCACAGTTACACCTTTTCCCTGATTGCCATCTAAGGGTTTAATAACAACAGGATAGCCAATATCTTCTGCTTCACGTAGAGCCTCTTCTATGGTGTGAACTACAACGCCCTCTGCAACAGGAATGCCAACAGATTTCAATAAGTTTTTCGTTAACCATTTGTCTTGTGCAATTCCATCTGAAATAGATGAGGTATTATCGGTTAGCCCAGCTTGTATACGTCTTTGTTTGAGGCCATGTCCAAACTGAATAAGACTACCAGTCGTTAAACGCTTATATGGTATATTTTGGCGTACAGCAGCATCGACAATGTGTTGCGTGCTTGGCCCCATGCGCACATCTTCGTAATGTTGGGTAAGTTGATATATCTTTTGATGATAATCTTTATTTAAATCTTTTTTAAAATTCATCAATAAATTAAAAGCCATATCAATGATTTGTATGGCAACATCTTTTTCTTCATATTCAACCAAAATGTAGTAAAGATTATCTTGGGATTCTATCTTCTTGCATTCACGATAATCCACTTTACATCCTAAAATTTGCTGCAATTTCAAAATGAATTTCGCATAGAGACAAACCACACCATATTCGGTTTTTTCCTGGAAAATAAGTGATGAAAAGGGATAATTATTTTCTAAAAATAAAGTTAATGATTCTAGGTTGGGAGTGCTTAAATCAAAAGATTCAACAAGAATTTCTATGATTTTCTTATTTTTCCAACGGTTAATTTGGTTTAAAAATTTAATTTTCTTGATATTCATATAATTTTAACTTATTTAGACAGAATTCTTTATGAAAGAAAAAACAATATCTTCAGGGACATGTAAAGATTTTGCCAGCGCAAAATGAATCAAGGTATTGTGAATACATTCTGTATTCAGTAAATCAAATTTTCCGAGACAGCGCTGCTGTTGATGTTCCCAACAATAGATATATTGATTTCTTTCCCAATATAAAACATCATTATTTTGAAGCTTATCACACAAATGTTCAACGATAGATTGCATAGAATAGTAAATTATTTTTGCTTCCGAGTAATCTTTTAATGCATAAATATAGGGATTATCAATATTGAGGATAACATATCCATTCGAGTTGACCGTATCCACATGACAACGATAATAAGGGATATCCTCCGCACGTTGTATATCGGTGATGATAGCGACATGACAATGGGGGTACTGATATACCATCCCCCTAGATTGAATTTTATCCAGAGACGTTTCAATAAACGCCATATCCACTTCTGGTGATTTTAATATAGACCAAACATTATCCCCAAATCTAACATTTTTGAAACCAGAATATTGTATAAAATCAATTACATTGATGGGGTTAGCTGTACCTATAATACGACAACTGCTGTGATGATCACACACAGAATTTGTGCTATCGCATCCATAACCAAATTGTAATTGTTGCGTTTCTGGAAAACGTAAATAAGGTTTATATGCTTGTTTTGCTTCAACCATCTGGTGCGATAAAGCAAGACCACCATCACACTCCATCAAGAACTTTCTAAGTTTATTCAATGCCTTGCTTAAATCAAAAGTTTTCCCTAAAATACATGCCTGAATGAGGGAACCTCCCTCTTGTAGGGCCTTTTTTGCTATATTTTCATGCGAAGATGCAAAAACCATGTAATATCGGGACTTAAAATCCTTAATTTGGCGTGTTTGACCAAATGAAAAAGGCATTCCTATTAAACGTTGTAATTCGATAACAACATGTTCTAATACATGTCCAAGCCATGTTCCTTCATGGAGTCGATGCAAAAACCCACCCTTTTCGCCTTCAGAACAATGATGTTCAATTAATGAGGGCAAAAAATGAAGTAATCTTTCATTAAAATGAGGAATTACAGTGGTTGGTCCCGCCTCATATGGGCCGATATCAATAATGGTTTCAAATACTGAAGAATAGGACCAGCGGTTGACACCATATAAGAAACGATAACTGATTACATCAACAACTGAATTTTTCAATTCAAAACATCCCTTTCAATTCGTTGATAGGTGTTTTCAAAGTCATCCTGCAAGACAATCGCAGTGTTGTTTTCTGTTGGTACACGCAGTTCTCTTTGAATAGTACCCGTTTTAAAAGTCCAACCCTTGGGTAATTGCAAATGTTGTCCAAGGGTGGATAATGACGTTATCGTTTGTTGTGTTTTTTTACGCAAAGAATAAGATTGCATTATATAAACAGCTCCATTAGGTGCAATCAGTTCATAAATAAGATTATTCGGTTCATAAATCCAGACCGTTTGACGGGCAACTTCAAATTCATAATAAGGTTTTTTATCTTTCAGTAAAACAAATAAAACATTTTTGATATGTGCAAGCAAATGAAATTCTAGACCTGATAAAGTTAAAAATTTAGTTTCAACAATCGAATGTGCTTCCAAGCTATCAAATACCCAATAGCGAGGCCCATTTAAGACAACAGCATCCAAATTAAATTTTTTCTTCAGTGCGTCTTCATCCAAACGTTTCCATTTTTCATCTGGACAATCATTTAATCCCATCGTGGAATAAACTTCAATTGAAGAAAGACCATGTACGAAAATCACCTCACAGTAACGTGTATTTCGTAGATTGCTAAAATTTTTTGCCATACAATTAACGGCTATCATGAAAATCACAATACTCTTTAAAAATTGACGCATTTAAATTCCTTTTCGAATAGTCATCACAGTATAAGGTTCAGCTGTGTGATATGGTGATTCATCAACTTCATATAATTTTGCCAGTTCTGCTGTACTAAATGGCTTTAGATATGACATCTCTAGACTATCGCATATTTCAACAATCTCATCTACAGAAAAAAATGACTTAAATGCTGACTGTCGAGCTGCAAAGGCTTCGAGTGTTGTCGTTTCTTTTTGAATCTCATACTGCATGAAATCAAAACTGAGTATTAAATGGGGTATTCGGGCCGCAATTTGTTTTAAAACGTTGATAACTTGTTCCTTTTCAAGATAAAAGGTATTACCTTCCCATAAAATCAAAGTTCGTTTGGAACAATCAAATGAAGATTGCTCCAGTTGCTCAATATAATTTTCTTGGGTGTAGTCCAATCCAATATAAACTGCATTTTTATCGATACCGTTAGCTTCCAATATCGCTTGCTTGCAATTCATCACGGAGGGACTATCAATTTCAAAAAATCTTACCCCAAAATCTTTTGAATATTTTTTCTTCCGAAAAGATAATGTATCAAAACCGGCTCCTAGAATTAAANNGATTTTTCTAAAATAGCGGGTGCGTGTCGCCAATGGTAGCCACATTCTTTTGTCGAGACGATGCTCTGCTTCGGTTTTGACGGCTTCATGTTGAAATAGATTTAAATATGTATCATTAAATAAATCTTTTTCACGACTACCTTGAGAGATGGTTAATTTCGCCCAGTTTTCTTTTGATTTTGCTTGGTTTTTCCAATAATTTGCCAAAAGTGCTGTGGTGGCAACATTAAATTGTCTAAGTAATTCAAGTAACATTATCGGCCTCTATGATAAAATAAGTTCGGCCAATTTAAATGGCGCTGATATAAATGGACAATGATCTGCATCAATTAACGAATATGGCATTTGGTAACGTTGACACATAAAAATTTGATCTGTCATGGATAACGTTAGATCATCACGACTGATGATTGCACGTTTAGGAATTGTAGCAAAAACTGCACTTAATCGAACTTTTCCCATGAGTGGTTTTAAGGGTTCGGGTCGTAAGCGGTTCAAAGGAATATCCTCCTTTATGGTTTTGTTGTACATATAAGTTTCAACCGTAGACCAGGGTTCTAAAAATAATTCTTGGTTATTTTCATCAACAACTAAATAAGGCGTTAAATGTTGCGATGTTAAAAGCGGGGTAAGCTCAAGAAGAGATTCATGTTCAAGTGGAACAAAACCATTGATATAAATTAATTCACTTATTCTTTCTGGATATCGACAAGCTACTTCTGAAATGACAAAACCTGCGAAACTATGTCCCACAAGGGTTATCTGCCCATCAATATTATCTATCATTCGACAAATATGTGCAACATAATCTTCAAGGGTGATATCAACTGATTTTAATTGGGGATACTTGACTGTGTGTACAACGCTTTCTTGATCAAGCATATCCAATAATGTATTCCAACACCAATAACCATGCCATGCACCATGAACCAATAGATAATTTCGCATTGTAAATTGCATTTAGATGAAAAAAAATGCAGTTTATCATGAACCTTATTAGAAAAGAAAGAATTCAATTCATCAATCTTGCTAGAAAAATAGTCTATAATAGATTCATATAAAATAACAAATAGACATAGTGATGAAAAAAAAACATATGGTCATGTTAATTGGTTTTTATATCTTATCCCAACCTGTCTGGTCATTGCCTTTGGGTGATGGGTACATTGTCAAGTCGAGTGACGCCGAACAAATATCTTATCCTCATCAAGAAATTCTCACCAGTCCCGAGCTGCGCAGTCGAATAAAAATGATTGCGCCTGGCATACATCAAGATGTTTTAGATAAGGTGGTGACATCCCTTGAGTGTAGTAATCATTATTCCATTGAACACAATGCTATTCTTACCATTATTGACTATTCACTCCCCTCTTCAGAAAAAAGATTATGGGTCATTGATTTATTTGAAAAGAAACTTCTTTACCATACTTATGTTGCCCATGGCTTAAAATCTGGAGAGAAACAATCTAATTTCTTTTCTAATCAAAATAATAGTCGAGCTAGCAGTATAGGCTTATATTTGACCCGACAAGCCTATTATGGTCGTGAAGGAACATCGTTAAGATTAACCGGTATCGATCGAGGATTTAATGATAATGCCGATTATCGCGCAATTGTAATGCATGGGGCCTTTTATGTTGAGGAAGATTTTATTAAAAAATACGGGCGTGCTGGTCGGAGTTGGGGTTGTCCTGCTTTACCTCATAGTCAATCCCAAAAAATTATTCAAAGCATCAAAGATAATAGCATGATGGTTGTCTATTATCCCCAAGATAAATGGCTTTTAAAATCACAATATCTTAATTGCCAAAATTACAACTATATCCCTTTGCGTCAAGATATCGATCCGGCCAATATTCCTGCCTCAGATATTGATAATCGAGAAGACGTTTTATTTGTGAATATTCCAGCAAAAACATTTGGTGGTGAAACCGCACCGATTATAGCAATGAAAGCCAATATATATAAAAATATCTTTCAAAAACCGATTCCTATGGAAAGAATGATTCGTCGTCGTATTCATCAAGAAGAGTATATTGCATTAAGTACAACTGAATTTACACAAATGACACAGAAAAATGATCCGAAAGAATTACAATATATCTGTTTTATAGTGCCCTCGCTTAAAAACAATCGGGGGTATTTTCAAACGGTCATTCGGGCTGTCAATTTAGGCAATATAAGTCAATTAAACACCCTGGATGGATTAAAAATAATCATGTCCAATCAAAAGGTTATACATTTGCAAACAAACCATCAATTTATCCGTTGGCTCGGGCTTTGAAATAGATTAGAATAAATTTTACGTGATCTAATGACCTGAACTTATGAGCCTTTTTACAGCGACCCCTGCCCAGCATATTGAACAATATATTCAACAACTCCTTCAAGTCAAACAGTTCCAATATTCAGATAAATCGATTTACGTTGAATTAAATGCACAACTCAAAAATAAACAGTCTATTCGAGATATTTCACAATTTTTCCATGAAATGATTCAACATCAAATTTTTCCGAATGTCTTTATCTTAAATCAAATGATGGAAAAATTATTTCGATTAAATCAACCTAATTTAGCCTTGAAAATTTTCCAATTAATTAAACAGCATCAAATTGGAAATGCCATTACATACAATACGCTCATATCGAATATCAATAAAAAATCTAACTTTCCTCAAGAATTTGTTGAAGAGCTTTTCCACGAGGCAACGATGTCGGGTTGTGCTAACCTAACCACTTACAATACGATGATATATGGATTAGCCAAACAATCTCCTGCAAATTTAATTCGAGCTCGTGAAATATTCGATCAAATGAAAACATCCAGTGCACCCAATCTAGTCACCTACGGCAACATGTTATATGTCATGTCAAGAATTAGACCAACACCCATAGCAGAAGCTCGCGATTTATTTGAAGAAGCCAAACAAGTCTTTGGTGAATTGGATAGTGTGATTTATGCCAATATACTTTTAAATATTGCTTATAGTTCGGCACCTGATTTAGATCTCACTCAAGATGTATTACATCAAGCCATTAGCGCTAAACAAGCAAATCGTTTTATATTTGGCAATGCTCTATTAGCCATTGCAAAATCCCAAGATCCAAATATTAGTCTTGCGATTCAAATTCTTAATCTATCCAAACGTTTTCAAGCAGTGGATACGATAGCATATACAAACACTATCGCTGCTATTGCAAAATCCGCATACCCCAATGTCGATTTGGTTTGTAATCTCCTAAAAGAGGCACGTCAACAGCAATTAACAGATACCGTCATGTACGCATGTGCATTAGACGCTGTCGCTAACTCAAAAGAAGTGTCATTAGAAAAAGCCTTACAAATTTTTAATGAAGCGGAATATTTAAATAAATTGAATGCTATCACTTTTTCCAGCATGATTCATGTCATAGCAAAATCAGCACAACCGAACACCCAATTGGCCTTTGAATTTTTTAACAAAGCAAAAATTTCAAATTTCTTAGATCCACATTTATATGGCAACATTCTTCAGGTTCTTGCAAAGAGTTCTCCCGCAGATGCCCAACTGGCATTTAAACTCATTCAAGAAGGACAATCTCAACACTGCATTGATGCAGTTGGATATGCCAATGCAATGCTTGCCGTTTTAAATAGTGAAGAGCAACATCACGACTTAGCTTTGCGCTTGTATGAGATGGCTCAGCAACACCAATGTCTCAATCTCATTTTAACCACCAATACCTTAAAAGTTTTAGAGAAAAACCCCAAAAAAAATGCCCCTTTTGCATTGAAAATTTATGAGGACTCAATGGAAAGAGGTCATGTGGATGATATTTTGCATGCCAATATTTTAAAAATATTGCTTCAAATCCCCCACCCACCACTTTTAAAAATTATGTCTATATTAGAACAGGTGAATAATTTAGAAACCATTGCGTGTCGTATCCCAGATATCAATGAAAAGTTACATCATCTCTATCATCTAATGCCACTGATTCCTTTACATGTTCATCAAATCAGCTTACCACTATTTGGCGCCCATTATTTAAAGTCTTTAGATGTGTTTTTGCAAGAAACCATCGCCCCCTCATTGGAGACCCGTGTTTTGTGTTACTAATGGAATAATTATTTATGTCTGAAGTCATTCAAATTAAACCAGAAATGGATTTTCACCTTTCTTTAGAAGAATATTTAAAACGCTATCATGATTCAATTGAATCTCCCCTTAAATTCTGGGAAGAACAAGCTCAACATTGGTTACAATGGGATGAGACATGGACATCGGTCATGTCCGGATCTTTTCAGGCATTACCCATTACATGGTTTAAAGATGGAAAACTCAATGTCTCAGCCAACTGCTTAGATAGACATTTGGTTCGTAATTCACAAAAAAACGCCATTATTTGGCAAGGCAATGAGCCCAATGAAATTGAATATATTACCTACGAAATGCTTTATCATAAAACATGCCAAGCTGCGAACATATTAAAATCTCTCAATGTCCAAAGGGGTTGTGGTTTGTATTTATATGCCATTGGTCCCTGAAGCCATTTATTTTATGTTGGCCTGTGCGCGTATTGGCGCCATTCATAATGTTGTTTTTGCAGGTTTTGCCAGTGAGTCGTTAAGCCAACGTATCCAAGATTCTGAGGCTAAAATTATTTTGACAGCTGATGCTTATATGCGTGGTTATAAGAAAGTTGAACTTAAATCAATTGTCAATGAAGCACTCACAACTTGCCCCAGTATTGAACACGTCATTGTCTTCAATCGATTAAATGATGACATTGATTGGCAAGAAGGCCGCGATATTTGGTACCATGAATTATTGAAGAATGTTGAAAATCATTGTCCATATGAGATTATGGATAGCGACTCGCCTCTTTTTATTCTTTATACATCCGGCTCAACGGGCAAACCTAAAGGTATTCTCCATACGACTGGTGGTTATGCACTTTATGCTGCCATGACGTATTATTATTTATTCAATCATCAAGAAAATTCGATTCATTGGTGTACTGCGGATATCGGCTGGATAACTGGACACACATATTCTGTTTATGGACCACTTCTGAATGGAGCAACCATCCTGCTGTTTGAGGGTATTCCCAATTACCCAGATTTTTCGAGATATTGGCAAATCATTGATAAATTCAAAGTCACTTCTTTTTATACCGCCCCGACGGCACTTCGCGCCCTTCGCCACGAAGGAAATCAATGGATTAAGCCCTATTCATTAAAATCACTGAGAATCCTTGGCTCTGTTGGAGAACCTATTAATCCTGAAGTATGGAAATGGTATTTTACTGAAATTGGAAAAGAACATTGCCCCATCGTGAATACATGGTGGCAAACTGAGTCGGGTGGTGTTTTACTATCACCATTTCCCTCTTCTTCAGATTTTATTCCTGGCTCAGCAGGATTGCCATTTTTTGGAATTCTTCCTGCAATAAGTGCTGAGGGCATGCTTTATATCAAAAATCCTTGGCCTGGTATGCTCAAAACTGTTTATAAAAATCCGGAACGATTTAAACAAGCTTATTTCCCAAACCCGGAATTAGGTTACCTTACAGGAGATGGGGCCTATCAAAATGAGCATGGTGAGATTCACATTACTGGTCGTTTAGATGATATGATAAAAGTTTCTGGACACCGTTTAGGAACTGCTGAATTAGAAAATGCGCTAATTAGCTATCCTGACGTATCCGAGTCAGCGATTATCGGTATTCCTCATGAAATAAAAGGAGAGTGCATCATTGCATTCATTGTTTCAAAAACATCTACGCCACCTATAAATCAAGATATTATCAAGCACCTAAGAGAAACCATCGGCCCAATCGCAACACCTGAAAAAATCTACTGGGTGCCTGGAGTACCCAAGACACGTTCAGGTAAAATCATGCGACGTATTTTAAAGAAAATTACATTAAACGAAGATATTGGTGACACTTCTTCTCTTGCTAATCCTGAAGTTATTTCTCAACTCATTGATTTATTGTTTAAAAAAAATAAACAATGACGCTATATTTATACTACTGGACAAATTAAAAACAAGTACTATACTAAGGATGTAATATATGTATATTACTTAGGAGAAATAAAATGAAAAGGACAATTAAACAAATCATTGCAATTGCAGCATTTGTTGCAGCTGGGCAAGTATATGCCAGTGGTTTGACCACTCACGGCGGAAACCTTGTTGTTGGTTTAGGAAAAGGTGGCGGTGAGGTTGTTAAATTTGTGGGCAATACCACCAATAGCATTATTCAACCCATTTTAAAAGTTGGTGGCGATGCCAGTGAAAAAACCTGGAGCTATGTCGATCATTCAACCCACAAAATGATGAAATAATTATATATTTGTCCGCTAATCGATTGTATTCCATGATTAGCGGTTTTTTTATTTTTTAAATTCAGTTAAACCCCCTAGATATATTACAAAATTCTCTTTAAAATAGCCGGAAATTATGACTTTTTCGATGGCTTAAAAGGGAATTTATGAAATCGAAACCATATATATCTTCTCAGGATTTTTTCTTTAGTACACTCAAGGAAGACTTAAATCCAAACTTTACACCGCTTGAATGGGCATGTTTTCTAGGCAACTTAGAAAATGTTAAAAATATTTTACATTCAAATAATCCTATTCAAGATAACCCATGTTTTTTAAATGCCATATTACTGAGTATCCAACAAAATCATGAGAATATTTTTAATTATTTTCTCGAACGCCATGATTTTCATCCTATATTTGAAAATCATCTTCAATCTATTCAAAATCACATTGAAGAATATGGACATCTTCGTTACCATCAAAAAATCAATACCATCATTCAAAATGAGCAAATCTTTGAAACCAATGAAATCATTAAGCGATTAGCGAGCTATTATCATACACAATTAGGATCCGCCGCACTTGAACAACACCTTCAAAATTTGCGAAATTATATTTCTAAAATATATCATCAATCCAAAGCCATTTATATTACACCCGATCAGGTGTGTGTTCATTTACCACTTAACTGGGAATCTTTTCAATTGATGGCCAGTGATTACGATATTTCATCTCAAAAAGGAATGTTAAATGCATATTGTAAACACCCCATTCATACAGCTTGGCGTTATTTGCATCCATCTCATGCATGGTTTGCTAATGCAAATTTACCCGAATTTACATATGAAGAACTGATTTGGAAATCATTAACACAGAAAAAATGGATCATTATCCTGATGTGGCTAGCAGTATCTGATCTACAACAACCACCACCCAAAAATCACCCTTTTATCAAAACAGTTGAAGATAGAATTCATTTATTTCTTCAACATTTCTCTGAAATTCACAACCATATTCAGGAACCAGGCATGCATATGCTGCATGCGATAATAGGACATCCAATGGTAAAAATCGTATCTGCCCAAAGCCTCATACAAGAGCAAAAGAATTTTGTCTTAAATATTCTTTTCAAACGATATAGTAAAACCCCGACCAATGTTTTGATTTCCTCAACTTCGCAAGAGTTTGTGCTTTCAGAAGAAGAACAAACAGAATTCTCAATGCTAATGCAGAGAAAACTTGGCAATCACTGGTCATTAAATCCTGAACTCATGAATGAATCTAAAACCCATCTTCAGACCATTCATCAAAAATTTCCTGAGTTGATTGAACAAGTGCTTGAGCTGCATGCGCATACACGACAGATATCATTACAACATCATTTCTTTCAATCAGAAGAATTGCATAAATCTCATGATTCTATTGGTTTAACACTTTAAAGTGATGCAACAACATCTACTAAACCAAGAATAAAATCATGATCCTGACCACCATTATATGGTGTACCACTGGTTGATGTTCCATAACGCACTTCCGGCCGTATCTTAATCGATTGATCAAGGTTATGCGTTAACCCTAAAGTCCAAGTCACATAACTGGTTACATAACCCGTGCGTTGCCCTTGAAAATCATTGAAATAATCCATTCTCAACGATGTGAAATCCTTTTCTGTCCATTTATGTTGAAGCTGCCCCATCGCTGAAATTGATGATGAAAGTCCTGGAATAAGAGGACCGCATAAAAAATTCGTACCCACAATATCTAAACGAGAACAATTCCCCCCCTGATGTGCATTAAATTGATATTCGTAATAAAACTCAGAAGCAAAATACGTTTGCGGTGTAAATCGATGATTCCATACCCAAGTAAACTGCTGTAAATTATCGTGATACGATTTGGATTGACCATTGTTTAATGCATCGATCCCTGTCCAAATTGAGTCATTGTTATCACTTGAAATCCAATGAATAAAGGCTTGAAATGCCGGTTCTGATGAAATACTCCAGGGCGCCATATCAGAACCATAGTGCATACCCACCAAAAATGACCAGTTGTCATTGATTTTGGTATCGAGATTAAATCCGGCATTGGTGAACGCACCATATAGAAAGCCCAAAGTGTGTGTCACTAAAGTCGTATATTTTGTATAAGGTACTTCAACATCAGCAGGAGCGAGATAACGCCCAACGGTTAAAATACCTCCTTGACCTATGAATGGAAAATACACTTGCGTGTAAGCCTCTACAGGATCATAACCATTTTGCAAAGACTCTGAAATCTGATTACTAAATATACCCTTCATGCTGGTAAACTGATAATCCAATCCGTATAAATTGGTTAATTTAAATCCGACATCCATCATTTCCGTTTGAACAGTATTCACTTTTTTTTCAATCACAACCACACCTTGGTCAAATTCCAAATCATTGGAGATAAAAGGAAAACCGACCGGAAGGTTGGTGATATTTGTTGAAGTACGATTATAGGAAGGACTTAACCACCCATAAACGTAAATATCTTGTTGTTCAAGGCTTGGAAACATTTTCCACATGGCTTGATTCAATTGTGAATTGGTATTGGTATAGGGTAGCCCAACGATTGACCCCGTATATTCCGTTTGTGGATAAATAGAATCCAAAGGCTGCGGTAAATGTCTTCTCGTATCATCTGAAAAAACAGATGATGTCATAAACATCAATATCGTAAATTTTTTCCAACCCAACATCCAACATCATCCTGAATAAAATTGAAGATAAAATATAGCATTTATTCATGTAATCTTAAATTGATTTTAACCAAAAGCTCGTTAGAATTAGTAATTTTTAAACGGTTGAATATCATGCCAAAAATTGCGATTATTGGAGCAGGTCTTTCAGGACTAATCCTTGCACATAGCCTCAAAGAACATGCAAATATCACTATATTTGAAAAAGCACGAGGTGTGGGTGGTCGAATGTCGACTCGTTACAATGATGAATTTGAGTTTGATCATGGCGTTCCTTTTTTTGAAGTTCACTCCAAAGCGTTTCTTCAATTCCTTGCACCTTATATTGAATCTGGTCTTATCAAATCTTGGACCAAGAAGCCCTACTTTGTTGCTTGTCCACGAATGAATGCCCTTGCTAAAGCATTAAGCCAAGGATTGGATATTAAGCTTCAACATAAAATTGAGGATATCAATGAGCTTCAAGAAAACTTTGATTGGATTATTTCCACCGCTCCCTATCCACAAAGCAAGGCATTGCTTCGGAATATGCCTGATTTTCCTGTTGAAATGAATCCTTGTTATGCATTAATGTTAGGATTTAAATCACCATTACCCTTTCATGATGATATCTCTATTTTAGAAAACCCATTGATTGAACGTGTCATGATTAACTCGAATAAACCTCATAGATCAAAAGGGTTTTCAGTCGTGGTTCAATCAACAGCCCAATGGTCCGAAAAATATCTTGAAATGGCAGATGATTGGGTTATTACACAATTACTTAATGCGCTTCGTGAGTGTTTTGCATTTAAAATCAACCCTCAGCACATTTCAATTCATCGCTGGCGCTTTGCACAATCGAAACCCCATGCAGAAACATATTTATGGATTGATGACCAACATAACCAAGCCGCTTGTGGGGATTGGAGCATGCAAGGGCAAGTTGAAGGTGCCTTTCAAGCAGCAAGAGCTTTGGGTTCTAAAATTCTTGCGCGAATCAAGTAAACCAAAAGATAAAATAGAGGTGTACACATGACCGTGAAGCATAATTTCCAGGAATAACTATTGAAAATTAAGGTTTGCATGTTTTCAATTTGTAAAACCTTAAAATAAGTTAAAAATCCTATGGCTATACAGGTATCGAAAAATAATGAGATACCTGTACTTAAATTATTTCTTAACCATAAAAAACGTTCCTTGGTGATTTTTTTTATCCATAAATAAATCCCAACATCGATGCGTTGTGAGATATAGCAAGCCAATAATGAACCTGATAAAGCAATCATATAATAACCAAAAACCTGATGAAATGTTTCATTAGAAAGCTTAGACCAAGAGGTTGCGGGCAAAGTATCCATTACTGCAACCACCATTGCCATTATAAAGTTATTGACCATGGCAAAACGAATACACCATTTGGCTCGCTCTCGTCCAAAAAATTCAGCCATTAAATCCATTAGAATGAATGTAACCGGATAAATAATTGCGCCAACAGAAAGCTCAAATCGGTAAACATGAGGTATGTTTAAGTTCACAAACTTTTGGTAAGTTAAATTTCCAAGCATTAAAAATGAACAAAACAGGATGCATAAACCTAAATAGAGTTTGTCAGATCGAGTCATCAAAAAAAACCTCAGAAAATTTAAATTGTATTTTTAATCCATCAAATTGACAAGCAAAAGCAAGAGCAGCTATGTTAATTTAGAATATACGGAAGAACATTATGCGCATCGGTCAATATGAATGGATTGGAATTATCACATGCATAAGCTTAGGTTTACTATCTGGAATGAGTGTCAGTGTTGGTGACTCCAGCTGGTATATGTATTTAAACAAACCCTCATTTAACCCACCCAACTGGGTTTTTGGCCCTATATGGACACTTCTTTACATTTTAATGGGCATAGCGGCTGGTAAAATATGGCATAACCAATCGATGTTACAGCGCACCTTATTTATCTCTCAATTTATTCTTAATGTATTATGGTCACCTCTCTTTTTTTATTTTCACCAAATTCTTTTTGCTTTGATTGATTTATGCATGTTGTGGGCTTTTCTTTTAGCCCTCCTCTTCACCGTAAAAAAGCAAACCAAAATATTTATTTTACTTTTTCCGTATTTTATATGGGTTTCATTCGCCGGTTTTTTAAATTACACCATATGGTTATTGAATGGCTAAAACCCTTAAAAAATGCTAAGATATGAACAATAATAATAAGAATAACACCCCATGACAGACATTATTCATCAAGCTTTAGTATCCGATGAGGAATTAGAATGTTTTGCACAATCTCAATTTAAGCTTCATCGTTTAAAACCCCAACAAATCGCCATTATTAAAGATTTTTTAAATCATCACGATATTTTAGCAGTATTGCCGACGGGCTCCGGAAAATCCTTATGTTATCAATTACCAGCGCTCATCAAGCCAGGTCTTTTTATTGTGATATCTCCTTTGATTGCACTCATGATCGAACAAGTTGATAAACTTAAAAATTTAAATATTTCTGCAGAATGCCTTCATTCAAATTTAACTGTTGAACAACAAAATAAAATCATCGACCATCTGCCAAATATAAAACTTTTATATATTTCACCCGAACGGCTTTTAACAAAAAACTTTTTTAAAATCATGCGTCATTTGAACATCAGTGGTTTTGCTATTGATGAAGTCCATTGCATGCTACATTGGGGAGCTGATTTTCGTCCCGAATATGATGCCTTAAAACATTTAAAGAAATATTTCCCAAATCAACCGATGATGGCCTTAACGGCCACAGCGACACAAAAGCAACAACAAGCCATTATTGAACATTTGCAAATCAAACCTAAGCAACATATTTACTCGGCTTACAAACCCAATATTCAATATCAAGTGATTGCAACATCTCATATTCATCAAAAAACACTTGATATTGTTCAACAATACCCCGCACAAAATGGCATTATCTATTGCGCAACACGTCGACGTGTTGAGTATATTCAAAAATTTTTACAATCCAATGGCATACCAGCACTGAGTTATCATGCAGGTATGACATCCGAAGAGCGATTGGTACAACAAAACCGATTTGTAAACTCAGAAAATCATGTTATGGTTGCGACCCTGGCATTTGGTATGGGTATCGATAAACAAGATATTCGATATATCATACATGTTGACTTACCCGGTCGACTCGATCAACTTATTCAAGAAACAGGACGTGCCGGACGAGATGGGAAAACAGCAGTTAGTTATTTACTATATCATCCTGAACAATTCCTTCAACTCAATTTATGGCGCTTTCAAAAGGCAAGCCCCCTTCTGCATCTTGAAATGGTCGAAGATATCCTAAAAATGAGTATTTTCTTAAATAGCCAACAATGTTTTCGAGGTTTAATTGCAGAACATTTTGAAGGAGAAATCCTTCCCCCTTGTGGAGAATGTGAACGTTGTATAAACCCTAAACACCCACCAAATTTTGCAAAAGATGATGTATTAAAGATTTTATCAACCATTTATCGAACAAAAACAACTGGCACATGGGATTGTGCTATTGATATTTTGTTGGGTATAAATAATACAAAAACTTCGAATTTTTTAAATTTAAGCACCTATGGAATTGGTCAGCATCTTTCAAAATTTGAATGGTATCTCTGTCTCAATTACTTGTTGGCAATGCAATGGATACATCTAACGCCACAAGCGCATCCAAATTGGCAACTTTCGCTACAAGGTGTAAAAATATTAAAATCACAAATCATTGAACTTGCACTTTAACACAGTTCGTCGATTTTTGTTTCTGGGCTTTGGATATGGCTATTTCAAGAGCCTCATACATTTCAGAGTCCTTTGGTAATAGAATCAAGACGCGTTTCCAGTAATCAATTGCTTCAGTTGGACATCGTCGCATATTGGCATCTTCAGCAAGCATAAGCAACGCATCAGGTTGGTTATCTTCCTGCTTTAATATATGCAATAAAACCTGTCGAGACTTTATACTTAAGTGGTTTTCAACATGGATTAAACTTTCAGCATAAAATATACCTGTTTTGATATCAGAAGGGTTTAAAGCGTAAGATTTTTTAAGCGCATGGCTCGCCTGTTTCCAGTTTTTTTCAGCAGCCCATAGTCGTCCAAGTAAAAACCATGCTTTGGCATCAGAAGGATGTAGCTTCACAATATCTTGTAACCGAATTTTTAGCATTGCAATTTTCTTGGGTTCTGCCAAGATAGCCTTGGCTTTATCCAAAGACTGTTGTTGTTGTAAATGTTGATACCATCGCCATAAATCAGGATTGATATGATACCCAACTCCCATGATACCAATAAATAAGATAGCCAACATCAAACATACTTTCTTATCCAGACGAAAAGAACGATAGATATAAAAGAAAATTCCAAAAGATAAACATCCAATCACTAAAAGCGTTATTAACAAACTTGTCATGAATTATCCTTTTGGCGATGTGTCGAACGCGAATAAACCCAAAATCCTAATAATATAAATATGCAAGGTGCGGCCCATAAAAACCAAGTCATGCCTTTTAGAGGCGGATTAAATAAGATGACATCGCCATATCTATCTGTGAGAAATATCAAAATATCATGATCACTTTCTCCATGCATAACTCGCGTATATATTTCTTGTTTCATATCCATTGCCAAAGGCGCATTTGACTCAGCCAGATTCTGATGACTACACACCATACACCGAAGCTCTTGCGTTAAATGATAAAACTGAGCGGACTGTCTTTTTGTTGGAAACGGATATCTTTCTTCGGCACAAACCATCGTACTCATGAAAAACATCCATACCAAAAGCATCGTTTTAAGCATGTTCACGTAACTCCTGTAATTTTGGTTCGATTTCATGTTCAATCACATCTCGATTGAGTGGACCTTGATGACGATATTGAACAATACCATCTTTATCAACTATAAACGTTTCTGGTGTGGAAATCACACCCAAATCAAATCCGATATGGCCTGAAGCATCAGTAATCATCGCCACATAAGAACGCCCCCATAAATTGATAAACACCTGGGATTGCTCGGGATTGTCTTTATAATTGACCGCAACAATGGGTATATGTTTGTCTTCAACCCATCGAGCAATCAATGCTTGCTCCTGCTCACAGCTTTCACACCAACTTGCCCAAAAATGAATAAGATAAGGAGCGCCTTTTCTCTGCAGACAATCGGGTACAGTTTTTCCAATCATCGCACTCGGCATTACTTTGGGTTCTAGATGAAGTCCTTTCCATAAAAAGGCACATAATACAAAAAAGACCAGCATGGGAAAAATGCGTTTTAAAGTCATGATTGAATCCTCGGTTGGCGATAATGAAGAAGTCCTAGAAACCCTCCTAATCCCATTAATAAGCCACCCAGCCATATCCAACGAACAAGCGGTTTATAATAAACGCGCACCGACCAATCATCTTGACCAAGTGGTTCACCTAAAGATACATAAATATCACGCCATAAATTAGCAGCAATATCCGCATCAGTCATCACCATTTTTCCAACATTATAAATTCTTTTTTCTGGGAACACTTTTTCAACTTGTCCACGATGCTCAATCCAAAATTCAACATATGAACCATGATAATTTGGGCCTTTCAAAGAAGATTCTTTCACAAATTTAACTTGATATTCTTGAATATGCACAACTTCATTTGGGCGCATGTTAAGATCGAGCTCTTGACCATAAGTACTCACAACCGTAATCCCCATGATACTGATGGCAAATCCAACGTGAGCAAACCACATGGCCCAAAATCCGATTGATATCCTATGTTTTCGACGTCGACGCCATGCATCAATCATAGATATGATAACAGCGCATGCAAAAGTGACTAGAATAAATGCCAATAGATTCCACTCATAATTCATGATCATCACAAAAGCACAACCCGCTGCGACAAGCCACTGTAAAAGCATACGTCTCACGAGTACATGATAGTCATCATGAAGCCAGCGAATTTGAACGCCCCATCCCATCAGCATCAAAAATACCAGTACAATGGGTAACAAAGCCTGATTAAAGTAAGGCGCGCCAACAGATAGTTTTCCTAGCCCCAAACCATCGATAATCAAAGGATAAAGCGTTCCCAGTAAAACCACCAACATCATGACAAATAATAAAATGTTATTCATTAAAATAGCGCTTTCCTTGGAAAACCAGAACATGGATTTATGATTAAATAAGCGATGCGCACGTGTGCTATACATGGCAAAAGCCCATCCCATCATCAGCATCAAAAATAATAAAATAAAAAGCCCACGTTTCGGATCAACAGCAAACGCATGAACTGATGTTAAAACACCCGAGCGCACCAAAAAAGTTCCAATTAAACTCAACGCAAATGCCGACACCGCCAGTAAAACCGTCCAAGCAATAAAGGCTTGTTGTTTTTCACTAACAATTAATGCATGTAATAAAGCCGTTCCAACAAACCACGGCATTAAAGATGCGTTCTCGACAGGATCCCAGAACCAAAATCCTCCCCAGCCCAGTTCTCGATATGCCCACCAACTTCCCAACGTAATACCAAGCGTTAAACAACACCATGCCACCATGGTCCATGGTTTTAACAAGCGCAAGGCTTGATTTTCAATCTTCCCCATCCATAATGCTGCCATGGCAAAAGAAAAGGGCATGGCATAGCCAACATAACCCAAATATAGCATGGGCGGATGTAATAAAAATCCTGGATCTTGCAACAAAGGATTTAAATCACGACCTATGGCGTCTAATTCAATAAATTGAAGGGTAAATGGATTGGAGGTAAAAATGATGAACGTTAAAAACCCCATCATTGTCACCAATAATACAAACAAAACTCTCCACGCAAATTCTTGTTCAAGCCAGCTTAACTGAAACGTTAAGATAAAGGTCCAAAAAGAAAGAATAGAAACCCACAATAATATGGAACCTTCATGACCTCCCCAAACTGCACAAAGTTTATAAAACCATGGTAAATCTAAACTTGAGTTTTGAAGCACATAAGCCACATTAAAATCATTGGTTAAAAAACAGATACTTAAGCTTAGGAATGCGCCTGCAATCAAAACACATATAAGACGGATATAACGAACAAAATTAAAGAAAAAAGCTTCGCCTAAACGTTGACGAAACCATGGCAGAAAAAAAAGGCCTGAAGCCAGTCCCAATGCCAATAATAAAAAACAAAATCCAATTTGCGCACACACTATTTTTGTTTCCTTAACGAGTCACGAATTTCTGCTGGCATATAATTCTCATCATGTTTGGCCAGAACCTCTTCAGCATTAAAACGCCCATCTGATTGTAGTTGGCCTCTAACCACCACGCCCTGCTCTTCTCGAAACAAATCAGGCAATATACCATGGTAATGTACTTCAACATCTGAGTGATAATCAGTTAAAACAAACTGAACATCCAGTTGGGCATGAGAAAAAACGATACTACCCTTTTTGACCATTCCCCCAATCCGAATCATTCGAAGTTCCGGCGCTTCGTGAGTTGAAACTTGAGAAGGTGTAAAATAAAGACTAATGTTTTGACGAAGTGCATAAGCCACAAAACCAACCAGTGCGCCCAATGCCACTAATATGACCAATAATATTTTCAAGCGGTTCTGTTGTTTTTTATTCATTTTAACCACATGTTTAAAAAACGATGCATTTGGTGTTTTTGCCATTTAACCCATAAAAAAATGCCAATCAAACCTGCCATACCCAAGATATAAGACATGTTTACATAATACATTAGGCGTGTCTCCAAAAATTAGATACCCACTTTTGACGATATTCTCGACGCAACAAATAAGATTGGGATAACGATAAAACTGCCCAAGCACAAAAACAAGCCATACCCAACAAGGATAATAATAAAGGATATAGCATGCTCACATGAATCTTGGGTTTCGCCATTAATAGCGTACTTCCCTGATGCAGGGTATTCCACCACTGCACTGAATAGTGGATAATCGGCAAATCTAACATTCCAATCCAACAGATGATGGCCACAATTCTGTCAGAAGCTTCATTATTACCCAAAACATAGGCCAAGGATAAAAGAGCCGCATAGATTAAAAACAATATCAGTTCACCGGTTAGACGCGCATCCCAGACCCAAAAGGTTCCCCAGGTCGGTTTACCCCAAATACTGCCAGTTAATAAAGCCAATAGCGTAATAACCAACCCTACCTGAGCACTGGATTTCAATAAAATAGCTGCAATTTTAATACGCCATATAAGAACAACGGAGGCAAACACGGTCATCGTGGCATAAATGGAAAGCGATAAGAATGCAGCAGGTACATGTAAGTAAATGATTCGCACCGATTCACCTTGTTGATAATCGGCAGGTGCAAAAAAAAGTCCCCAAGACCATCCACAAATCAGGCATAAAAAAGCAACATAGCCCAAAATTGGTGTCATCAAGGTTGAAAATCGATAAAAAGTCTTTGGCGCACCCAGTGCAAACAGTATTTTTAACATATTATTCATGCTCATGATTGAGCCCTATATTTTATCAGTTTTTAAACAAAATGAAATATACAACCGGCATTAAGAACCATGTTCTAAGCTAATTTTTAACACCATCGCGGTCGCAAATGGGATCACAAGTAAAATTCCGATGGATAAAGCTGCAGATAGCGCAAGATAACCTGCAATGGGGAGGCCTTGTAAAGCCGCAGACACCATTGAACTTCCAAGCATGAGTACCGGTAAAATCAACGGAAACAATACCAATAACATCACAATTGCGCGATCTTGGCCGTAAGAACCAAAAGCACTCACTAACGCACACATCGATACTAATGCAGGCATCCCTAAAGAAAGACTTGCAACCAAGGCCCCCCATTCCGTTGGTGATAGATAATAAAATACCGCCACAATTGGGGAAATCAGTATAATCGCCAACAGATTTATCAGTCCATGAATAGCTATTTTAATGCCCACGTAAACAATTAAAGAATGCCTAAAGACCAACCACTGTTCCAAGCAGCCATGTTGAATATCTTTGCTAAAAAAACGTTCCGAAGCGAGATAAATCGATAATACAAAAGCCAACCAGATAACACCCGGACACATTAAGCGCAACATGGATGCATCATAAGGGAGCGTTAATGGAAAAAATGCGGTAAATAATAAAAAAAACAGCATGGATTGTAATAAAGATTGTTTTTGACGATTGATGATATACAGCTCACGCATCATAAGCTTCATAACTGCCACTCCACCACATTATCCACATGTTTTTGATGTGCGGTAAAAATAACCGAACCTTTTTTAGCCTGATGTGCATTAATTTTATCCCATAGCCAGACTTCACCTTCATCATCGAGATTGGCAAAAGGCTCATCCAATAACCACAATTGTGAACGGTACAAAATCATTTGAATCAGTGCAATTTTATGCGCTTGGCCTTGAGATAAAATATGGACTTCTTTATCTAAACAATGGTGGAGTTGAAGTTCATTCAAATATTGATGGATATCAGCTATATTATCTTCAGAAAATCCAAAACAGAGATTCTCTCGCACGGTTAAGTTAGGATGAAGTCCGATTCGATGTCCGACATATGCAATGTTGTTTTTATATTGCTCATTGGCGTTAACCAGCACTTTTCCTGTATGCGGACGTAAAATACCTGCAACTACCCTTAATAAAGTCGACTTCCCTTGCCCATTTTTACCTTTCAAATGGCAAATCTCTGAATGACGAAGAGTTGAAGACCAGTCTTTAAAGATCCACTCGTCTTGGTAAGCAAAATAGAGATGTTGAATAGTTAAAAGCATATTATTTTCTATAAGGGTTGAACTTTTAAGTGTAAGCGAACATGTTGAGGTAAGTCCTCTGTTTTGATTGGATTCGCAAAACGACCTGATTGTTTTAATAATCCATAACTAATAGGAAGCAATAAGATTAAATCATAAGGAAATAACCTTAAGGTTACGTTCTCCAGGTATGCAATTATCAATAAGACCATCATAACCTGAAGAATCCATAAGACCCATGGCAACTCTGTCTTCAAAGAACGTTTTGAACGCCAATAAAACAAAATTCCCAACACAATTGCAATCAATAATTTGCTAAGAATATCAAATCCGCAACATAATAGCATGAGCATGCTGGCATAAAAACTGATAAAGCACCAAAAATGAACATATTTTAAACGAAAAACGGTTTTTACTTCAGGATGGTGAGTTCGAAATGCGTTTAAACATACCGGTCCAATCATATAGGATAAAATAGAGCATGAGGAGAAAAAAACCACCATATTTTGCCAACCTGAGAATGGTAAAAAAGCTAGAATCCCTAAGATTAAGTTAATTCCCAATGCGATACCTGGGACTTTAAAGCGATTTAAACGAGTTAAAATCCTTGGTAAATCTTTATTTAATCCCATGGCATAGAGGATTCGGGAGTTAATCGCGGTATACACCAAGGTCGTCCCTAGAGGGGAGATGGAAGCATCAATCATCAATAAAAAAGCAATCCAACCTAAACCACAGATAAGTGCGAGTCCGACCATTGGACTTTCATGTCCAACGAATGACAACTGAGACCAACCCGATGTTAATGCTGTATCAGGAACGGCAATTAAAAAAGACCATTGAAGCAAGAAGTAGAGCGCAAAGCCAAGACCTACAGAGCCGAGTAAAGAGATTGGAATGGCTTGATGAGGTTGCTTCACTTCGCCACCCATGAATAATCCACTTTGAAAGCCCACAAAAGAAAAAGCGATACCGCCATAGGCAATAGCCATAAAGATATGTTGCCAATCAGAAAGTTTGGCAGGAATTGTCCATTTAATATGGTGAGTTGCTGAAGGGGCAACCATCCAAAAAGCGAAAATGGTAAGCAAGGGAACAATAAATTTAAAGATACTAAAAAAGCGATTACAGGATGTGAGCAATTTTACACCGAGGGCATTGATTAAAAACATTAAAAACAACAGAACGACAGCAGCAGTAAATCCCAATAGTGACAAATGGAAGTCTGTTTTTACAAAAGCTGGAAAGAAATAACTGGCGTATTGAATGATTGCTTGTACTTCGATGGGAGAGCAGACGACGTATCCAATCCACAAAATCCATCCAAACATAAAGCTCATGCCAGGGCCATATAAAATTCCGGGGTAATTAACCATTCCACCAGCCATGGGAAATAAAGCACCTAGTTCACATAAGGGTAAAGCGATACAGACGATACATAAAAAAGCGATTATCCAGGCAAATAGCGCATAGGGACCAGCAATTTTTGCACTAATAAAAGGACTAAATAACCAACCGGAGCCAATCATCCCTCCGGCGGTTAACAATAATAAATTTCCTTTTGAAATTGTCCTTTTAAGCATGTCAACATTTAATCAATCATCATCTTAATATATTGCCAACAACCAGCATAAATGTCGATTCTTAATTTATCATATAGTACCCTGCTTATTACTAAAAGCATTTTCTGAAGACTGAACTTTATCTTTCTGTTCATCAAATATTTTTTTGGCCTCTTGGGCAGCAGTATGTAATTCACCGGGCGACGCAAAAGTATTTTTAACTGTTTGAAAAATTCCACCTAATACGCTTGATGGTTTAGTTTGAGCAGAGGAAATTACCGTATCAATAGCATCTTTAATTTGTTCAATTGAAGTTGCTTTAGAAATCCCCTCTTTTACATTCTCAAGAATATCTTTCTTACCTTGATCAACATTAGTTTCCCATCTTCCTTGATCAATCTTTGATTGTTTATAGTCCGCAAACGGTTTTATACATAATTCCTTTAAATTGTCTAAATTGATATTTTGCGAGGATGGTGAATTACTTGCAGAATCTTTAAAAATCCTTTGCTCAGACAAATTAGAAATTGCATTTGAATCCACGACCAACTGATTAGATTGGTTTCTA
>DDPL01000057.1 GCA_002342175.1 Legionellales bacterium UBA2469
CATTTTCATGGAGTTTTCACACTATGCTCTTCTCAAACTTGAAAAAGAATAAAATTTGCACTATATAATTAATTATATTTCAAATTAGATCCCATAAATGACAAATATGAATGCTGCATTAAAAAAAAATTGGATTGCCAAACGAGATGAGAGCAACAGACTAACCTTAAAAGTTAATGTTGAGAGTATCGAAGAACTTGAAAACATTTTGAAACGTTTACCTGAAAAATCCTTAAAGTTTGAAAATGCAAGTTCTACTGAACTTTTTTTTAATGCCATCAAAACTGCTCGTAGAAACTGCTTGGATATGAAGCTCAATCAAGAGTCTGGAGATTCAAAATCCGACAAATTCGAAAAAATTGAAAAATATCTAGATACCTTAGATGCTGCTTATGGAAAAATCAAAGATATTGCCGCTTTAGTAAATAAAAGTAATTTTAAAGATAATGATGTCTTGGACCTTAAAAGCAAACTTGAAGCTTATCAAAAAGAACTTATTCTTAAATTAAATGAACTGATTAATGATAAAACGTCCCCCCCATCCAAAAATATTCTAATTGAGCTCAATCGACTTAAAACCGCCTCAGGTGAAATTGATGTTTACATCAAAAGTCTTGAAAATTTTAAAAGCCCTAGTGCAGATGTGCTCAAAAAAATTTTTTCAGCCAAAACCTCTATCTCTGATGTGCAATCATTAGGTGATTTTATCAGCCTACAATTATTACATGCTTCAAGAATATCTGAGCGAGTCACTGGCATTCTCAACCAAGAAGAATTTTATGACCGGTTTCAAAAAAATGAGATCACCTCTGCATTTATTGAATCATCAACCGAAATCGATATCAAAGCAAACGTTGCATTTGCAATTCAATCTACCAGTGCGTTTGAAAAAGATCCTTATCCACAGCGAGATAAAAAAATTCAAGAAGCCATTGAAGCAATGAAAGCTAATAAAAGCACTCCATTTTCATATGAACTTGATCTTACCCCCTTTATTGACAATAGTGCTGACCAAAGAACTTTGAATAAATTAATTTGTTGTGTTGAAGGAAAATCATCAGCTATTGAAAAAGATAAAAATTTCTTTAAAAGATTTGCCAGAGATATTTTTGTGATTACTGGTAGCATTGCGGCATATGGAGCCGATTTGGCTATTGCAGCACCGCTTGCAGCAATTGAATTAACAGCAACAATTTTAGTTGCATTTGCAATTAAACCAGTTTTATTTGCATTTAACCAAGATAACGATCAAATCGATAAAGCGATAACAAACTTCACGAAAACTATTGTAGATGTTTTAGAAAAAAATTCACCATTAGCAAGCTTTAAAAAATTCTTAAATGAAAAAATTTACGATTGTGCAGCAAAAGATTCACCACATCAAAAACTTTTATCGGCATGTGTTGATAACCATAGCGCCCTTATGACTGCTCTTCAAATCCTTTCACCTGGTCGGCTTTCGACGGCAATTTTTCCCTTTTTCTCGCAAAACATTACCCTTGGTACATCCACTCAATCTGAAACTAAAAAAAATCTTTCAAAAACTTCATTAGAAGACCTCACAAAAAATTATGAGACCTATCTTGCACATAAAATATTTGCTGAAAAAATTAGATTAATAAATGAAAAAATGAAAGCAGATGATAAACTCACCCTTGCATTACCAAGGGAAGATTTGAAAGCGGAGAATTTTCATGCGGTGTCAAAAATATTCGGAGAAATTCCATTTTTATTTTGTAACCGTTTGGTTATGGAAAGTTTACATGCTCACCCCGCACCCGCAACTGCATTTTTGATGCTGAGTTTGGCAACAGGAGCAGGTGCCATTTTGCCTGTCCCCCTTCTTTTGGCAAAATTAGGCGTCCCTCACCCTGCTGCCAATGCGATAGCCCAAATCGATAAAGCTCTCCAAGTTTTACCACATGGCATTGCCTCATCCGTATCAGGTATGAATTTAGCTTCAAATCCTTCTTTAATTAATTCTACAATGGCAGTTGCTTTTGAAAATAAATTATTAAATTTAAGTGTCATGGCTTTAATGGAGATGATGAAAAGTGATAGCACATTATCCGCCAGATTTGCACAAAATTCTGAGACCATCATTTCTGCAGCAGCGCTGATGTATGGTCTTGGTATTGGTTGTGCAAGCTTGCCTGAAATCCCAATGAATCTTATTCCATCCTCTCTTTTACAAGGTTTACCCATCAATACTCCTATCAATATGCCAATTGAATTTGCAAATGGTTTAATTAGTACAGCTAAAGAGGCATTTGTTCATGGCGTCCAAGGTGCTAATGGTTTGGAACTAACCATCCTTGGTTTTAAAATTGCGTGCATGGCCCATGAATCGATGCAAACCAGTGGTAGTGTGTTTGAAAAAGTCCCTAAAGCTGAATGGGAAGCATTTTACAGTCAAATCTCTGAATCACTCGAGGCAGGAAAAGGAATTGAAGGTTTTGAATCTGCAATTGATAATGCCCTCAACACTGATAATTTTCCTAATCTAAAGAGACACGCTCATGAAGTTAAGAATATAATTTTTGCTATTTTCGCAAAATTTGATGATTCCTTACTCAAATCTACTTACCTTATTGGGAAAAGTGCAACTTCAACCGAAGAACCAAATAACAAAATAATAAAACTACAAAAACTGATTTCCATGTTAAGTGATAATGATATCGTATGTCCTTTTGAACCCAAAAATACGAAAGAGGGCCGAGAATTGTATAATATCATCGCAGGTGAATTTGCGGGAATAAAAAAAGATTTTACCAGCGATGATATGATAAAGCATGGGCTTAACATCGATATCGATAGTTATTTAACTGCTTTTCGAAATAAATATTGCGAGGATAGACAAAATACATTTGTACGATTTGTGACATCTCCTTTACGCATACCTTATAACATTATAGCGAAAAGCCTTTCTCTTGCACCCAAAAGCGAGGTTGACTATTATATTCGAGATTCACGTACAGCATCACTAAATCGAGACCTTGCCGGAATTTTAAATTTATTTGTACCGGGTACAAAAATAATGATAGGCACCATGGGACAAGCTTTTGATTATTCATTGCGGGGAACACTTGGAATCCCAATTATGTTTTATTCCTTATTTGATAAAAAAGGCGCTGATAATATGGCACGTTTCTTACAAAGAAACATTGGTTTTTCAAGTTTATCCCAAAGATTACATGAAGCAAGCATGTCATTATCTGGCACATCAACCAAATCATTTTTTTCCTGGTTACTCAAACGCGAGACCTTTATCGACCGATTCATGGCAAGGGTAAATGCTCGTGCGAGCAATTATGCCGACCCCAAAGCAATAGGTGCGAGTGTTTCTGAAGAAACCTTTGATAGTCATAAAAAAAAGCTATCAGAAAACCAATTGGCTTATAATACAGCTACCCAAACGCGTGCTCATGAAAAAAATTCCAATGCCGCCGTCTCCAATCATATTGTTACTGAAAAGGTTACAGTTCAACCACACTCTATCCTTAAAAAAGAAAATGGAAAGGTGAAACCAAAAAAAAGTGTCCGCTTTAATAATAATACCGTCGTTGATTTTAAAAAAGAATCATCAGAAGATAATATCAGTTATCAAATGTTTCTTAAAAACATTAATCATTTTGGGATACTATTTGATGAAATTGGGGACATTGATAATAATAATGAAAATGTAGTCATTCGTTTGAAACAAAATAATAACATGATAATCGATGCTTTGAAATCCATGGGAAATGTAGAAGTGCATGGCTTGGCGATTACTATCCAAAGACATGTGCTTAGTAATAGAAATTTTTTTGATGATTTTTTAAAAAAAATAGCTCCCGACCAATGTAAAAGCGAAGAATGGGAAAATAAGAACATAATGGATAAAATTTCAGCGATAAAACAAATGTTAAAACCTTCACCAAAAACCGACTTAACCTCTAATTTTTCGCCCAGATAAAAAAGAGCCGATTGGCAATAATCATGACAGGGTTGTTTGATTTTTTCGTGGCAGGCCTGCAATTGGGACCGATAACACATTTTCCCATATATCTCTTGATGGCAAACCCACCAAAATAGAATACATAATCATTGATGTGGTTTAGTAGATCCGCACATCCCAGTTAAGCGATCACTCAAGTTACGTATTATCCTGGAAAGATATCGTGAGGATGAACTTGAGGACATCTTTAAGTCTTTGAAAATCATGATTAAACCAACACCCAAAGAATTGACATCCGTCCCGCGCTGATGAGACAAGAATGATTATTATCAAACAATAAAAATAAAAGAAAATATTTCAGAACTCAACACGTACAACAGCCACCCCTCAACGAACTTAAAAAGGCGATGATTGGCAATAATCATGACAAGGTTGTTTGATTTTTTCGTGGCAAGCATTTTCACAGTTGGGGCCTTTACCACATTTTTCCATACATCTATTGATGGCAACATCGAAACAACGTTGCATACAAGGAGTTGATTGAGCGCTTGCAAAACTGGAATACATAATCATCAAGATAAACCATAATCTTTTGTTCATATGAATACTCTTAAATAATGTTTATCTTTAAGGTATAGCACAAAATTTTTAGATGGGTTTTAAACTTATATTTTCAACCGTGTGTTTTTTCCACCATCTTTGAATGATTAAAGCACTTTCTTTCATCAATTCAACTTGATGTTGTAAACGAGAAAGATATGCAGAATTCGGAACCCAACTTAAGTCACTTCGCCCTTGTTTGCGATAAAATAAATCCATCATCACGATTTTTTCTTCATAAATGGGCATATTGTATGCGCCAGGACCTGAGATTTTACACACCAGTTTTAAATAACATAAATTCCAAAACCGTTGTATATCAAACTTTTCGTTAACATCATGGTCCTCATTTTGCTGCAAAATCGACAGTTGATGGGCAATGTGGGCTCGAAGTTGAAAAACATTTCCTGATGGGTATTGAATTTTATCATCATTTTGATTGACCATGGATTGCAAGTATCTAAATAATCCCCTATCTCTTTTTTGCATACAGCATAAACCGAAAACATATCCCATTATTTCGATGAAAATCTCTTGGCATATTTCTGCTTGGTAATTTTTTAAAATAGATTGTCGAATAACTTGAAGGGTTGGATTTTCAATATCGCCGGTGATTAATAAGTTATTATTATGATTTGCCCGTACCACTTCATTGGGTGCCAATGAAATCATCGATGGAAGAGATATGCTCAGCGGCTCATCGATATCGCAATAAATTCGAGATCCTGGATAACCACTTTTAACTTCCAACGCAGGTGCCAAGGTACGCACAATATCTGAAGCCGCGGCTAAATTTCCGAAAGGATGCATGATTTCTTGTTTAGCTAGTAGAAGCAACTCCAATTGATCTTGAACATTACTCATCTGATGCAGACGTAATTCAACTTCATCCAAAGACATCAATTGTAACTGATACTCATCACCCAACCGTTGCAGTTTTTCAAAACCCACGGCTGATAAGGACTCGCGATGGTAAATTACTCGAATATCATGATGCTTAAATTGTACGCGCTCACGAATCAAACGAAGTTCATTTTGCATTCCACCGACAGGGGAATCGCTATAAGGTTTGCAAAACCATATCTTCAAGTGGTACTTTGTTGAATAGTTTGAAGATGATAAAAAGCGCTCTCCTTTAGAAATCATACGAACAAATTCTGTGAACAAAATACGTCTACCTTATTATGGATGGTTTGAATGATGAAGAGTTTGAACAATTGATTTTTCAATATAATGTCCGAGTTGCCCTGCCAACATCCCCAATATAATCATCGCCAAACCATCTAATCGCATGAGATGATGACCATATCTGCCTGTCATTCTTAAAAGGTGACCAAGCGTATTTGCTTTCGTTTCAGGAACACCCGATATTTTTAGCACATAAGAAAATAAATATGAAAACTGTGTAACACCTACCACTTTGATCACATCAACATAATTTTGGTAGAGACAACTTAACAATCCAATAGCCACGGCTTGTTTAATGCATTTCGATTGGAAAGTTGTAACATATCCACTCATCAAGGCAGCATCAGCTGCCCCTTCCGGTAATATTCCAAACATTAATCCATAGACAATTGAACGTGTATAACCACCCAACCTTTCCATTACAGTTGATTTAATTGTTGTTCAATGGATTGTAACTTTTCTTTAAAATCAGCTGGAACCTCTCCGCCACCCTGTGCAAAATCAGGCCGTCCACCACCTTTGCTACATATGCTTTTTACCCATTCTGCAGCACTTGGTAATTTGCCTTGTAAAATTTTAGGGACGGCCGCAATCATTTGCATTTGCATATCTTCAATGGTGTACAAAATGAAAGCCCACTCGGGTTTGATATCACGCAACAAATCGCTTAATGTGCGCAAAGCCTTCATATCATAGCCTTCAGCTTTAAAAACCATATAGGGTTTGGAATGCATTTTTTGTTGTTGTTCAATCAGTTCTCGAGCATGTTGCAACATCATCTGCTTTTCAAACTGCTGTGCTTGTTGTTGCAGATTTTGCATTTGTTGTTGCATTTGTTGTAGACGTTCAAAAACATCTTGAGGGCTGGTTTTTAAAAAGCCAGCCATTTTATTGATAATTTGCTTTTCATGCTGCATCTCATCAAGCGCATAACGTCCCGTAACAAACTCTAAGCGTCGAACACCACTTGCTACACTTCCCTCTGACATAATTTTAAATAATCCAATATCCCCGGTTCGTGAAGCATGGGTTCCACCGCAAAGTTCTTGTGAAAAATCGCCCATGGATAATACTCGAACTTCTTCGCCATACTTTTCACCAAACAAAGCCATCGCACCTTGTGCTTGGGCTTCTTCTAAGGATTTAAGGTGCGTTTCTACAGGTTGATTTGCTCGAATCTTCTCATTGACCCATCTTTCAATTTGTTCCAGTTCACCAGCAGTTAGCCCTCGTTGAAATGAAAAATCAAAACGACAACGCTCAGCATCGACTAAAGAACCTTTTTGTTGGACACTTAAACCCAAAATCTGTCTCAATGCTGAATGTAAAATATGTGTTGCGGTATGATTTAAACGAATGGCATCTCGTCGGTCTGTGCTAACACATGCATGAACTTCTTCATCATTTGTTAAATGCCCTTCAATCATTTTTCCAATATGTAAAACCAACTCACCTTTACGTTGCGTATCAAGTACCTCAAATTGACCATGCGCTGTCTTAAGAACACCGCGATCACCAACTTGACCTCCACTTTCTGCATAAAAAGGCGTTGATGATAAAATCACCATCCCATCTTGACCATACTCGAGGCGATTAACCTGTTGCTGTGCATGGTATAACACTTGTACCTTCGCCTGATGGTCATGTTTGTCATATCCATGAAAGACAGTGCCTTGTAAATGGGTTGGTATGACCAAATAGTCGGATTGAAAGGACTGTGTCGCCTGCGATAAGCGACGTTGTTCTTGCATAGCAGCTTCAAAACCGGCCAAATCCAGCTCATATCCTGCCTCTCTTGCAGCATCAGCTGTTAAATCGACGGGAAAGCCGTAGGTATCGTATAATTTAAAAACGACTTCTCCAGGAATCACTCGATTTTTACAAGTCTGCAAAGACTCTTGCAAGAGTTTTAAACCTTGATGAATGGTCCGAATAAATTGCTCTTCTTCTTGCTTAAGAAGCATTTCTATCGATAAATGTTGCTTTGATAACTCTGGATATGCTTGTCCCATCACATCAATAAGTGCTGGTACCAAATGATGCATAAAAGGCGATGGCAAGCCTAATTTTTGTCCATGTCGAATGGCGCGCCGAATAATGCGTCGCAACACATAACCTCGACCTTCATTGCTAGGCATTACACCATCTGCTAATAAAAAGGCACATGCTCGAATATGATCGGCAATCACTTGTAAACTTGGCGATGATTTATCCAAATTTGGTGCCAAGTTAATGATGGCTTGTTTTAAATGAACAAATATATCGGTGTCATAGTTGCTATGTACGCCTTGCATAACGGCTGCAATGCGTTCTAATCCCATGCCAGTATCAACCGAAGGTTTGGGCAAAGGATGCATCTGACCTTCCGGATCACGATTAAACTGCATAAATACGACATTCCAGATTTCAACATAGCGGTCACCTTCCATATCAGGTGATCCAGGTGGTCCGCCTGCTACATCTGGTCCATGATCATAATAAATTTCCGTACATGGTCCACAAGGTCCTGTGTCACCCATAGTCCAGAAATTGTCCTTCGCGCCGCATCGAACCACACGATTCTGTGAAACACCCATCTCATTAATCCAGATTTGCTCAGACTCTAAGTCTTGTTCAAACACGGTGACCCATAATTTCTCTTTCGGTAATTGTAAGACTTGTGTTAAAAAGTCCCAAGCCATACGAATGGCTTCTTTTTTAAAATAATTGCCAAAGCTAAAATTACCAAGCATCTCAAAAAAAGTATGGTGACGTGCGGTAAATCCCACATTTTCTAAATCATTATGTTT
>DDPL01000047.1:0-7470 GCA_002342175.1 Legionellales bacterium UBA2469
TGTTTTTTAGGGGTGCACTACAAGTAAAGATAATAAATTTTTTGGTTGTTGATTTCGGGATTTGGATCGTAAATGCTATGCCTTATTGATATCTCAGGAGCCTAAATCATACTGCAAGACCAAGGGTCATCAGAGTTACAAAAATAACTTTTTTGATAGTCTTGATCAGTTTGTTCTGACCAATTTGTTGATGTTGGTTTGAAATAACTCATGGGTAAAAAATAATTTGGTTTTTCTTGGGTATATCCAAATACAACTGTAATCCAGTCTCGAGACCCTTCTTTATAATATGTGCATGCTGGTCGGCCAAGGTCATTGCTACTAATTCTGGTACCTATTAATTTATAAGTACCTCTACTCTTTTTTTTAGTATTAATTGGAGGACCCCATGAGTTGTAGGGGTTGTCTGATAATTTGCATTCATCACTATGGCCGCAGATTATTGATTTTGGACAAGTTAGAACAGGTTCATTTTCAGAAAAGCCAATATTAACCAATAAAATGTTTAGAAGAAAAAAAATAAAAGTATTTCTCATATAGTAACCTAAAAAAGTGCTCATATTTTTCGAGAGTTTGTAATATATTCAGCCAATTAAAAAATTAATTGTTTAGAGCAATAAATATTTTTTTATTAGAAGTTATTTTTTTGAAGCCAAATCTGGATAGTTATTGTTTTTGGAGGATGTAGCAACAAACTCCGCGGCTCTTTTTGAATCAATAAGGCAAACTTACCAGCAACCATAACTATGTCAATTAAATATTTATTTCATCACAACAGAAGAGTAGAGCGTAACTTTTTGATTTAAATATTGACAAACAAGCAAAAAAATTTATAATTCGATCGATTACTGCCGAACAGGCGGATAGTGTTAGCACCTTGTGTGGTTGACTTACCTTTTATGTTCAAGTTGTTCCTCTAATAAAAACAATCAAAAGAGTTCTACTGGTCGGCTTTCTAGTAGGGGTTTGTGGAGTCACCTAAAAGGTTATCTAAAAGAAAACTGTCAAAATAAAACTTAGATTATCCAAGATGTAATAAATATCAATTTAGGTTGTTGTAATGAATAAATTAATTAAAGTTTTAATGTTTGGTATTTTACCAATAGGGCAAGTATTTGCCTCGGAAGATACAAGGCTTTATTGTCCTCGTCAAATAGAATGTTCCATAAAAAACCCCTACTACGCTAATATAGAATGTCACTTGTCTGATAATCCCTACAAAATGTGGCTGGAACCACTTATTAGTTACAATAGCAAACCAAATGATCGGGAGGTAAAACCAGGGAAATATCCTTTAAAAGAAGTTTTTTTAGGAATTAATTCATATTCATTAAGTAAAACTTACTGCGTATACAGCAATGGAAATATATCTTTTTCAATTCCAATTGTTCAAAATACACCCAATAAATTTGAGCCACTGATTAATGATTCTTATAAATGGATTAAAAACGACAATAATTCATTCAATTGCGATGCTAATGAAAATTCATCACAGTGCCCAATGGTAGAAAAGCCAGAAATTGTCATCACTGATAATTTGTCATTTTATATACCTGATTATAATGCTGAGCCGGGGGATAATTACAAAACGTTTAGTCGATTAACCTACAATCAATTAGTAACAATTTGCGGAAGAACATCAAATTGCATAGTTGATATAGGAGATAGATACTACAACAGTAGCGAAATAAATCATCTTGGCTCAGTGGATGTTGATATATCAATCCCGAACAAAGTTAAAATTAATAATATTTTTACTGATTCATGGTGGTCGCATAAGCTTCTAAAAAAAGAACCGTTTAATACAATCATATTGCACTAATGACACTTTTATTTTTTTCTCTGCGTCGATTACTTTCATCAAGGCCTAGGACTAAAAGTCTCCAATAAAAAATTGAATTGATTGATAAGCTATGAAATTGAAAAAGCTTAAATTAAGATACTCTTCTCATGAGAGATAGGGGAGAGTTTAATAGCTTAAATAGTATCTTTTGATAATTTAGGATAGAACTTTTAGTGTAATTTTCGCCCTTAAAATTCTATAATAAGGCAGTTAGAGTAATTATGCGACTAGTTATTGTGATAATTAGGCCTAATGATAGTATAATATGTGTTTACTTCCATTTTACTTATTTTGTTGTAATTCAAGAATTCTGTGCCATGCAGCCGCAAGTCCTTTTTTGAGAATGTCTCCCATTTGTTCATTCTCAAATTCTGCAATGGCTGCAGCGGTGGTACCCTTGGGGGAAGTCACCTGTGCTTGAAGTGCTTGTAGTGATTGACTGGATTGTTGAGCTAAAATTGTTGCACCAAGGTTTGTTTGGAGAAGTATTTTTTTTGCCAAATCTTCAGACATGCCTAAATCGACAATCCCTTTTTGCAGATGTTGCATGAAATAGTAAAAATATGCCGGTCCACTGGCTGCTAATATGGTTCCTAAATCTAAAAGTTTATCATTTTCTACCCAATCCACGCTGCCAATTTCGAGAAAGAGATCATGTAGAGGGGGGGTGTGGTTTATCCCCATAGAGCAAGGTCGCAGACAACCCGATACTGGCTGCAATATTCGGCATTGCGCGGTATACAAGTGCATTGTTAGGGAGTAGGGTTTTTAACGTTACTAGTGTGATACCGGCTGCTAGTGATACGACAATACTATCGTTGGTAAGATTAGGCGCAATATCAGAGAGAACTTGTGCGATAAGTTGCGGTTTTACACCAAGCAAAATGACATCGCAATCCAAATGCAAATGATTATCTTGCACGCATAGCATATCGGAGCGTTGAGTGATATGCGGTGAAGATGCAATGATATCATGATGAGGCAACCATTTGGGAATTAAACTTTGTGCCAAACGTCCAAAACCAATCATTCGAATTCTCATTTTTGTGTCCTTTCGCCAAATAAAGCTTGTCCAATTCGTACCATGGTGCTGCCATGTGCAATCGCTTGTTTAAAATCTTGGCTCATGCCCATGGATAAGGTATCCATATGCAAATGAAATGTTTGATTCCACGATCTTAGAAGTTGGCACATTTGATCATAGGCCTGAGTCAATTCATGCGGGTTTAAATCAATGGGTGGAATCAGCATCAAACCGCGTAAGTTTAAATGGTTCAGGTTTTTAAGTTCTGCAATTAATGATGGTGCATCGATTGGAGAAATGCCTGCTTTTTGCATTTCACCATGTAAATTGATTTGAATGCACACTTGAAGTATTTTGTTTTGCACTTCACAGGCTTGATTGAGTTTTTTCGCGGTTTCAATTCTATCGATGGTTTGAACCCAATTAAAGTATTGTGCAATTTTTTTGCATTTATTGGTTTGAATGTGTCCAATGTAATGCCAGGTACATGGTTGATGCGTCAATGCTTCTATCTTTGCAATAGCTTCTTGAAGATAATTTTCACCAAATTGATGAATGCCTTGCTGTAAAGCCATTTCGATGGTTTGAACGCCCTGACCTTTGGATACGGCCAAGAGCGTTACATGTTGCGGAATTTTTTCAAGAATGCGTTGAGCATTAGGCATGCTGAACCGTTTGTTTCTGAATGTCGATGAGTTGAGTAATTCCATGTTGTGCCGATGAGAGCATTTCTTGAAGATGTTGGTGATCAAAGCTGCCATCTTCAGCAGTGCCTTGCAATTCAATGAATCGACCCTCTTCGTTCATAATGATGTTCATGTCGGTTTCAGCAACCACATCTTCAGCATAATCCAAGTCCAACACCACATGTTGACGGTAAATGCCGACAGAGACAGCTGCAACCCAAGTGAATTTTGGCATTTTTCGGATTTTTTCGTTTTTAAACATCCATTGAATCGCATCGTGTAAGGCAACACAAGCACCTGTAATCGAGGCGGTGCGTGTTCCGCCATCGGCTTGAATGACATCACAATCGATGGTGATGGTGTTTTCGCCTAAGTATTTTAAATCAATGCAAGCACGTAAAGAACGCCCAATAAGACGTTGGATTTCCAAAGTTCGGCCACCTTGCTTACCTTTAGCTGCTTCTCTGTCGGTACGTGTATGAGTAGCACGAGGCAACATGCCGTATTCGGCACTAATCCAACCTTGATTTTTTCCTTTTAAAAACCGAGGCACGCCATCGGTTACACTTGCTGTGCAAAGGACTTTGGTTTGTCCAAATTCAACCAAGACCGAACCCTCGGCATAAGGCGTGTATTGACGGTGTATCTTAATCTGACGTAGTTCGTTGGCAGCTCGATGACTAGGGCGCATGCGATTTCCTTTAAAACAACAAAAAATTGATGAAACATTATCTATAAAAACGGCATTAAAATCTATTATTCAATGAATAATTTGTGAATTTAATACAGAAAGGTTTTCTAAATGGCATTTTTGGGTTATATTTTGGTCTTTTATTTTTTTGGAAATTGATTGATGAATAGTATGACGGCATATGCACGAAGCCAAGGTTCATGGATGGAATTTTCATGGACTTGGGAAGTGAAGTCGGTCAATCATCGCTTTTTAGATCAATTTTATCGATTACCAGAGTCTTATCGTCGTTTAGAGTCTCAATTACGACCATTGGTGGGACAAAAATTAAAACGTGGCCGTGTAGAAATATTTCTACAAGTCAAACGACACGATGAACAAGTCATCAATCAAATCAATACGACATTATTAGAACAATTGTTGGAATTATCAGATAAAATTGCGACAAATTATCAAATTGCCAATGATATCACGGTTTCTCGTTGTTTATCATGGCCGAATATGTTTCAAAGTACGGAAAACCAGGATGATGATTTTTATCCCGCTGTATTAGCATCTTTCAATGAGGTTATGAATCAATTAATTCAAGGTCGTCAACATGAAGGTCGGGCAATTGAAGAGATGTTGTCAGAACGCGTAGAAAAAATTCAAGGTTTGGTTCACTTGATTCAAAGCCAAAATGAACATCAATTGCCAAATTTACGCGAAAAGCTCAATAAAAAAATGGCACTACTGACGTCACAAATGGTGGATTCCAGTCGTTTAGAACAAGAGTTGGCCATATGTATAATGCGTTTAGATATTACTGAAGAACTAGATCGACTGAATGCGCATTTGCTGGAAATTCATCGTGTTTTTAAAGAAAAAGATGCCCATGGTCGGCGTTTAGATTTTTTAATTCAAGAATTACATCGGGAAACCAATACCATTGGATCTAAAACAGAATCGAAAGAAATAAGCCAAATGGTTATTGATATGAAAGTTTTAATTGAACAAATGCGTGAGCAAATCCAAAATGTCGAATAATGTAAACTATTGTGGGCAACTTTTCATTGTTGCAGCGCCTTCGGGTGGTGGAAAAACCAGTTTAGTGAATCAACTGATTCGGACGATGTCTCAAATTGAGTTGTCGATTTCACATACGACTCGAGCCGTGCGCCCTAAAGAAAAAGACGGTAAAGATTATTTTTTTGTGGATACACCTACCTTTGAAACCATGGTAGAGGAAGATGCTTTTGTAGAGCATGCCAAGGTTTTTGGTAATTTTTATGGTACATCAAAAAAACAAATTGAAGAGCGTTTAGAACAGGGCATTGATGTTGTTTTAGACATTGATTGGCAGGGCGCACAACAAATTCGACAAATATATCCCCACGCGGTGGGTATTTTTTTATTACCGCCTTCTTTAGAAACATTGCGAGAACGGCTACAACATCGTCAACAGGATCACGCGGATGTGATTGAAAAAAGAATGCAACAAGCGCACGATGAAATGAAGCATTATCATGAGTTTGATTATTTAATTGTTAATCAAGAATTCGATGTAGCTTTAGCACAATTAAAGTCAATTGTGATAGCCGAGCGCCTAAAAAAAGATATTCAAATGATTAGACAGCGTAAATTACTATCTTTCTTGTTAACAACTGGTTAAAATATCTATAATTATGTCTTAAAGAGGTGAATTAAAAATGGCACGTGTGACAGTTGAAGATTGTTTAGAAAATGTAGAAAACCGATTTGAATTGGTGATGGTGGCGGCAAAACGAGCAAGAGAATTAGCTTTAACAGGTGTAGAACCGATGGTTGAATGGGAAAATGATAAGCCCACAGTTGTTGCATTACGAGAAGTCGCGGCTGGTTTTGTGAAAGCAGATATTTTGGATCAAGATTAATCGTTGACACTTCAAAAGGAATACGCTTGGTGGATTATTTTGCCGAGTTACTACAAAAGGAACTTGAGACATATTTAGCTCCTGAGCATGTTGATGCATGCCATCAGGCTTATTTGGTTGCGGAAGAGGCACACTCAAGTCAAACAAGACGTTCAGGTGAACCCTATATTGTTCATCCTGTCAGTGCCGCACTTATTCTTGCAAAAATGCGTTTAGATTACCAATCCATTATGGCGACATTGTTGCATGATGTTTTTGAAGACACGTCCGTTAAACGCGATACGCTTATCCATAAATTTGGACCCGAAGTGACGGCCTTGGTAGAGGGTGTGACCAAATTAACCCAAATTAAATTTGAAACCAAAGCACATGCACATGCTGAATATTTTCGAAAAATGGTTTTGGCCATGGTCAAAGATATTCGGGTCATTATTGTGAAGCTTGCTGATAGATTGCATAACATGCAAACCTTAGGTGCAATGCCTTCTGCCAAAATGCAACGCATTGCGCGGGAAACCTTGGATATCTATGCCCCTATTGCCAATCGTTTAGGGATGCACTATCTATACACAAGTCTTGAAGATTTAGGATTTCAGGCCCTATATCCCTTGCGTTATCGTGTTTTGAAATCAGCTGTTGAAAAAACACGAGGACATCGTAAAGAGCTGACGATTCAAGTTGAAAAAGATTTAAAAGATGCCCTCGATAAACTTGGGATTCCCTTTGATAAGCTCTATGGACGCCAAAAACATCTTTATGGTATTTACCGTAAAATGAAGAAAAAAAAGGTTTCATTAGCGGAAATCACCGATGTTTTTGCATTCAGAATCATCACCCCTTCGATTGATGCGTGCTATCGAATTTTGGGGGTATTACATCAAACCTATAAGCCTTTGCCTAATCGTTTTAAAGATTACATTGGTATTCCTAAGGTCAATGGTTACCAATCTTTACATACCAGTTTATTTGGTCCATTTGGTGTGCCATTAGAAGTGCAAATACGGACTGAGGAAATGGATAAGGTTGCTGAGCATGGTATTGCTGCCCATCTCATTTATAAGTCGGATGGTGTCGAGTTTAATGAAGCCCAGTTACGTGCGCGCGAGTGGATACAACGTTTGATGGATATGCAACGCAGTACCGGGAACTCCATTGAGTTCATAGAAAATGTAAAAGTCGATTTGTTTCCTGATGAAATCTATGTTTTTACACCAAAAGGTCATATTTTAGAATTACCTAAAGGGGCCACCCCTGTAGATTTTGCATATACCATTCATTCTGGAATTGGCAATACCTGTGTGGCTGCCAAAGTGAATCGTCGACTAGTGCCTTTA
>DDPL01000047.1:7487-27951 GCA_002342175.1 Legionellales bacterium UBA2469
ATCATTACCGCACCAACGGCAAAGCCCAATCCAGCATGGTTAAATTTTGTTGTTACGGGCAAAGCGCGGGGGAATATTCGAAGCTTTCTAAAAATGCAACATCATGCAGAACTGATTGCCATGGGTAAGCGTTTGCTAGAACAAGCCCTTGAGAACTGGCAGGAAAATATTGAAAAGATCCCTCAGGAGTCGATGCAAGCTTTATTGGAGGATTTAAATTTAAAACATCTCGACGATGTATATTTCGCAGTTGGTAAAGGTGAACAAATGCCGATGGTGGTCGCAAAACGTTTAGTGGCATCAGTAAAATCAGGACATTTTGAATCACAAGATTCAATGTTGCCAATTGCCATAAAAGGCACCGAAGGGATGGCAATTCAATTTGCGGATTGTTGTCAGCCGATTCCAGGCGATGCCATATGCGGTATTTTGCGTGAAGGACATGCCATTCAGGTTCATACCACCGATTGTAAGGTTTTGATGAAATCTAGAATTGATCCTGCTTCTATTATTGCATTGGCATGGGATGAGCAAGTCAGTGGTGATTTCTGGGCTGAGTTGGTCGTTGATGTGATCAATGAGCGTGGTGTGTTAGCTGGTCTTGCAACGGCTATTTCTGAAGCAGAATCCAATATCGCGGATATTCATGTGGACCCTCGAGATGGTCGTCATAATTCGATTTCTTTCCTTGTCAGTGTCAATAATCGCATTCATTTGGCTCGAATCATGAAAAAACTTCGTGCCGTGAAATCAGTCAGTCGTTTATATCGAAAACGAAAAGGTTAAGCATCATGTTAAAAGTTATTCATGCTGAAAAAGCACCACAAGCAAATGGGGTTTATAGTCAAGCCATTGAATTTGATAAAATGGTGTTTTTGTCCGGACAAATTCCTTTAAACCCTGAAACAGGACAGGTATGCTCTGAAAATTTTGTAGAACAAGTGCATCAAGTTTTTCAAAATTGCCGCGAAGTTTGCCGTGCAGCAGGAGGGGATTTACACCAAATCATTAAATTAACGATATATGTCACGGATATGAAAAATTTTCAGTATGTGAATGAAGTCATGATGAAGTATTTTAATGCACCTTATCCTGCAAGAGCTGTAGTGGGTGTTCAAGCCTTACCTAGAAAAGTTCAAATTGAAATTGAAGCCATTATGGGCAAATAAATTTTACCAAAATGCGGCGAAAAGCCCCTGGATTCATCCATGGGGTGTTTCAGCTTAAGTTTATGTACAAGGCTACCACATGATTGCTTTGTCAATGTGAAGAAATTAGAAGATTGATTTTTAAGAGTTAAGATGAGTTTATTATTAAGTTTACAAAACGCAGCGTTTATTCATTCTGGTCGTCCAATTTTATTTGGGGCAAACTGGCAGATCAATGACGGCCAACGATTTGCGTTAATTGGTCGAAATGGTATTGGAAAATCGACCCTTATGCAAATTTTAGAGGGTAAACTTCAATTGGATAAAGGACAAATCCAATACCAGAAAGGTGTTCGAATAGCAGCACTTCCTCAAGATTTATCACAAGCCTTTGGCCAGAATATTTTTGAAGAAGTTTTATTGCGCGTTCAACAATTTGGTGGCGTTCCTGCGCATATATCAGCTTCAGATTTTGAGTTAGAATCTGACATGATTCATTTATCTGCTCAGCATCATGATGATCCTTTTTTATTAGATGTTGTTGTGAAATGTAATGAATTAGGCCACGTCATGCAGCTGCGTTGGTGTGATCATTGGCGAGATTTATCCGGCGGTATGAAACGTCGAGTCGCATTGGTAGCTGCCTTATTGGCCAATCCAGATATTCTCTTATTAGACGAACCAACCAATCATTTGGATATTCAATCTATTCTATGGTTAGAGCAGTTTCTTTTGAAATTTAAAGGTGCAGCAGTTATCGTTACGCACGATAGAGCTTTTTTAAAAGCCGTATCGAATCAGATTGTCGCACTCGATGATGGACATTTACGCCAATACCAAGATGGCTATGAAACTTATTTAAATCAACGTGCTGCTGAATTAGCGGCGGTTGAAAATGAAAATAACCGTTTGCAACAAAAACTTGCCCAGGAAGAACACTGGTTACATCGTGGAGTAACGGCAAGAAGGGCTCGTAACCAGGGACGTTTAAATGCACTCATAGACTTAAGAAAAACCATGGCTGAGCGTCAAAAAAATATGGGAATGCCTGGACAATGGAACCCTCAAATGGTGCGCTCAGGTCGAGTTTTACTCACGGCCGAAAATATTGACTTTAGCTTTGAAGGTAAAAACATCTTAAACGATTTTTCCATGATGGTGATGCGTGGCGATAAAATTGGAATTGTCGGACCCAATGGTTGTGGCAAAACCACTTTGGCAAGAATTATGCTCGGACAACTTCCTATACAATCTGGAAACTTGAAATTTTCGACGACGTTAGAGCCCATTTACTTTGATCAATTACAAAATAAATTAAAAATGGACAAAAATGTGCTATATAATATAGCAGATGGTGCAGAATATATTAATACAGAAAATGGCCAAATACATGTGGCAAGTTATTTAAAAGATTTTTGTTTTATGTCCGATCAACTAATAAGACCGGTGCACACTTTATCAGGTGGAGAACGACAACGCCTGATGTTAGCGAAGTGTATGACGGAACATGGAAACTGTTTGGTGTTTGATGAGCCAACCAATGATTTAGATTTGGAGAGCTTAGAACAATTATCCAATCTAATGGTTAGTTACCCCGGTACGTTTATTCTTATTAGTCACGATAGGGCGTTTATTCAAGATGTGGTTACACGATTACTGGTTTGGGAAGCGCCAGGCGTATTTAAGGAAGTATTACCTGAAGAATGGAATCCTGTATTTCAAGATGCGAATACACCAGTGGCTAAACCTAATGAACTTTCTAAAGTGAAGGTTGTAACACAGACTTTAAGCTATGCCGAACAAAAGGAATTGCTTAAATTGCCGGATGAAATTACAAAAATTGAAAAGGAAATTGCAAAACTCCATGATGAAATGGGTGCACTAAATTTTTATGAACGATCAGCACAAGAACAAGAAAAAACCTTGTTGGCCCTAAAGAACCAGGAAGCCAAATTAGAGTGTCTTTTTGAACGTTGGCAAAAATTGGAAGATAAATAAGAGGTCAAGTGATATGTTATTATTAATTGTCTTGGTGGCAATGTTATCAATTGCTTCATTTTTTCATGAAGAGATTAAGCGAACTTATCAAAAAATCAATAAAATTCCTTATCTTTTTAGTATCACGATGATTTTGCTTTTAACCCATTTGACATTCTCTAATATTGATGTGGTGGATGGATTTTTATCGGTTATGCAATACCATTTAAATCATTTTTTAAAATGGGTTTTTAATTTTGTTTATCCTTATATGGCACCAGAATATGCGATCTTTATTACAAAATTCCTATTAAAAGTGATTTGTTTGGGTATTTGGGTTATCTATCCCTATTACTATCAAAGAAATCTCAATTGCTTGGTACATGCATCAGAGATTTTGACTGTAAAAGTCATTTGTGCTTTTATCCTATTGATAGAATTATATATTTTTAGTGTTTTTGGGCTTTAAGCGTCACAAACAGACGGAACCCACTCCTTTTTTAAAATCGGAGCAGAAATAAAACAGTACATGCATGGAACAATAAATAGCGTAAATAATGTTCCAATCCCCATTCCAAATGCAATGATAATGCCCATGGCAATTCGGCTTTGAGCACCTGCACCCGATGCAAAAATCATCGGTAATACCCCAAAAATCATGGCGCCTGTGGTCATGAGAATGGGGCGCATGCGCATTTGAGCGGCTTTCATCACAGCAGCTTTCACATCGAGTCCTTCCTTTATCTTAACCTCGTTGGCAAAATCGACGATTAAAATGCCGTGTTTGCTAATCAGTCCAACCAATGTGAGCAAAGCAATTTGAGTATAAATGTTTATGGAACATAAACCTAAAAATACAGGCAATAAAGCGGCACAAAGTGTCAGCGGAAGACTGGTTAAAATGATAAGTGGATCTCGGAAGCTATTATACTGACACGCCAATACCAAATAAATGGTTATCAGTGCTAACATAAAAATGGGAAAAAGCGAAGATTGTTCTTGTAAAAATTGCCGCGCTTGTCCGCCAAAATCAATTCGATATTGTTGTGGAACATGTTTTTTCGCAATGGCTTGTAATTCATTAATGGCCTTTCCCATTGGGACACCAGGTAATAAAACACCCTGAATGGTCGCCGCATTAGCTTGTTGAAAATGCGGAATATTATTAGGCTCGTATAAAGGTTTTAATTCAATTAAATTGGCTAAAGGAACCAGTTGTTTTTGAGGGTTTATTAGCGATAATTCGTTGAGTTGACTGACATAAGCCCGATGGACGGATTTAAGTTGTGGAATGATATTATAACGCTTATCGTCCATGGAAAAGTAATTGACTTGTCCATTCGCCAAGGAAGAAGAAAGCACTTGGCCAATTTGACTCATGGTAAATCCCATGAGAGCTGCTTTTTCTCGATTAATTTGAATTTCATATTGTGTTTCATTAATTTTTAATGTGCTATCAATGAAAATAAATAAACCTGTTTTTTTGGCTTCATTTAAAACATCATCAGCCTTTTGTACCAGTTCTTTGATGTCACCATAGGATTGAAGAACCATCTGAAAGGGAGGGCCATCTCCGCCACCAGGAAGCGCAGACGGAATGATAGCAAAGGTATTGAGTCCGGTAATATGATTTAAGTCTTGTTGTAGAGGCGTTTTTAATTTGAACTGTGTCACATCTCGTTTCTTCCAAGGCTTGAGTACCAATCCCGCAATGGGGGATGCGCTATTGATAACGAAATAATGTTCCATGGCCGAAATTTTTTTAAAGATAGATTCCATTTCTTGAATATATGGGCGATTGGCAATTTTTGTCGCCTGAGCTTGACCGGAGGAAATCATAAAAAAGAAGCCTTGATCTTCTTCAGGTGCAATTTCATGCGCGGAATATTGGTAAAGGACAAGGGATAAAATTAGACTGAAACCAATAAGCAATAATGCGACTTGTTTGTGTTGTAAAATATCAGATAATTTAGTGATGTATCGTGACTCTAAACGGGTTAGTTGTTGTTGGAAGAGCAAAAACAAACGAGAACCCTGTTGATGCTGATTAGAAGTGATTAATTTAGAATTCAGTAATGGGGAGAGGGTTAACGCAATAAAACCGGATAAAATAACGGTCCCAGCAAGTGTTAAAGCAAATTCTTTAAAAAGGCTGCCCGTTAAGCCAACGCTAAAAGCAATTGGTGCAAATACCGCAGCTAAGGTGATGGTCATACCAATTACTGGTTTGCAGATTTCAGCACTTCCTTGTAAACAAGCCGTCCATATGTTTTGAGATCGTTCAAAATGTCGATGAATGTTTTCAACGACGACGATCGCATCGTCGACCACTAAACCAATCGCTAAAACAAAAGCTAGCAGGGTAAGTAAGTTAATGGAACATCCCGTCGCATATAAAACGGTAGCCATGCTAATTAATGAAAAAGGAATGGTAATAATTGGAATCAAAACAGTGCGCCAGGATCCTAAAAATAAATATATCACACCAATAACAATTAGGACAGCTTCAATGAGCGTGGTGACCACTTCGTGTAAAGCTTCCTTAATATATTTTGTGGCATCATAAACTACTGTTGCGCTTAGATTTGGGGGAAACTGAGATTGTAAAATAGGAAGGTTTTGCCGAACATCTTCAATCACAATTAATGGATTGGCAGTCGGTGTGGGTGTGACGGCAAGGAATATGGCCTTTTGACCATCGAAGCGAGCTTCAGAATCATAGTTTTCTGCACCTAATGAGATTTTTGCAACATCGTCTAATCGAATAATTGAGCCGTCGGGACATGTTAAATTCAGTTTTTTGAAGTCATCGAGTTGATGTAAATCCGTATTGGTTATAAGCGGGGTCGCGATAAAGTGATTTTTTATTTCCCCTGCGGTTGTTAAGAACTGGTTGTTATTTAATGCCGTGACCACATCATTTTCAGATAAATGGTGGGCCATCAGTTGATCGGGATGAATCGCAATGCGTAAAGCATATTTCTGACCACCAATGATATCGATTTTGGCAACGCCATCAAGATTGCTCAATTGGGGTTGAATCACTCGAAAGGCATAATCTGTCATGCTTTGAGGCGTTAGGGTTGGGCTCTTAAGACTAATATACATCAGCGGTGTTGCAGAATCAGATTTTTTATCAATCACAGGTTTCATGGCTGCTGGAGGTAATAGGTTTGTAACGGCTTGAACCTTATTGATTATATCAAGCAATACCGTTTGTGAATCGGCATTTAATTTTAAATGAACGGTAATAGAGCTCATACCTTTACTGCTTTGAGAGGTGATGTAATCAAGACCTTCGGCATTGGCAATGGCATTTTCAAGCGTGGATGTGACCAAACCGGCCACCAAATGCGAGCCTGCACCAGGGTATGCGGTATTGATGTTAATGACGGCCGTGCTCATTTTTGGAAATTGCCGGATAGGTAATTTAAAACAAGAAAATAAACCAATACATAAAATCATTAAATTAATGGACATGCTAATGACAGGTTTTTTTAAAAAATAATCAGTAATGGACATTGTTTACTCGTGTTTTTCTTTTACTTGAGCGAAAGATAAGTCTCTTACCTTTTGCGTTCCGGAGTCGACAATCCATGATTTCGGATCGAGTGGACTCAGAATAATGGTTTGTAAATTTTTGCTTTGGCCAACCTTCACTTGAACTTGGTGAAGCTCCCAAGGTTCAGAAGGATTTTTTTGAGTGGCTTGAAAGAGGGTGGGACCTCGAGATGTGGTCAAAATTGCCGTTTGGGGAACGGTTATGTTTTTTTCCTCATCAGAAACGGGTACTGATACATTGACAAATGCACCGGGTAAAAAGGTGTGATCATGATTATCGACATGTGCGCGAACCCAAATGGTGTGTGCATTGGATTCAGAAGCAGGCTCGATAGCTGTAATGCGTGCATGATGAATTTGATTATCTTGTGTGGTAAATTGGATAGAGCGACCAATCATCAGATGATTAAAAAAACGTTCAGGTACACGAAAATCCAAATGTAGAGCAGACAATTTTTGGAGTGTGGCAATATGTTGTTGTCCTGGGGATATGTATTGCCCAATGTGAATTTCTGGGATTCCCATAATACCACTAAAAGCCGCGTGAATTTGTTTGTGTTCAAGACGGGCTTTGGCATCTTCCATGGCGGCCATGGCTTTTTTAAAACTCGCCTTGGTTTGCCAGTATTGTGTTTTGGAAATATTGTGTTGTTGATACAAAATGGTGTATTGCGCATATAGTTTTTTCTGGAGCTGGTACTCGGCTTTTTGCATATTAAACTGTGCAATTTCATTTGCATTTTCCATGCCAATCAACACATCATCTTTTTTAACTTCCTGACCTGGTTTAAAAAAGATATGTTCCACGATCCCGGATTCTTTGGGAGAAATATTAATGGTTTGAAGCGCGGAGAGTTGCCCCACGGTATGGTACTTTTCAACCCAATGTTGTTGTTTGGGATGTGTAATGGTTACCCATGGCATTTGTTTTTGAAATTGACCAATGAAGTGATTCATTAAAAGGGTTTTAATGGTGTAAATAGAAACGAGGGCAACCACTAAAATGATAGAATATTTGAGCGTCTTGCGCACAAGTGGATTGTCAAAAAAAGATTCAAAAATGCGTTTCATACAATGAAAAAATATGAATGATTCTTATATAACCATATAAAACGCATAAGGACAAGGGGATGTATTAAATCTGAGGCGATATATTATATTTCTCAAGTTGTTCTTGGTATTTCTAAAATTTTTAATGGTTGCACGATGAATTAACGCGCGCATTTTTTGAAAGTTAAAATCAACTATACTTTCAAGGGGGTGAAAATATCTCAAAGGATTTTTGTGGATCAGAAAGAAAAATAATTGCCTATTTTATTTTGTTAATGAACCGATTGTCCAGCAATAAATTGCATGCTTAATATTCTTCGAGCAATGGTTTCGCCTTTAACAGCGCCATATTGATGAATAAAATAGGCTGTCATTTCTATGACCCATTGTGATAATTGAATATTCATGGTCTTTTTAAATGTGTTCACTTTAACTTCAAAAATACCGATGCGCTCATCCATATCATGAGTTGAAGCATAACGTTGAATAAAAAATTGGGCAAGTTTTAAATCTTTCTTTTTTGTTGGCCAGTCTTTCATAATTTAACAGCTTAGTCTTGTGATTCATTCCAAAGGGTAAAAAATAAAACCATGATGATCGGACCAATGAATAATCCTAGAATACCCATGGTTTCAACACCACCCAGTATACCAAACAAAACTCCCATAAATGGAAGTTCAATCGCGCCACCAATCAGAACGGGTTTAACAAAATGATCAGCAATAAACATCACAATTGTTCCCCAAGCAACTACAATGATTGCTGATAACATCGCACCATGGGCGATGAGGCTAATGGATAAAATTGATAGAATTACGGGAACAACAAAAGGAATCATTGCGCCAAAGGCAGTAATAAATCCAAGAATTGTTGGTGCTGTTATACCTAAAATGCTATAACATAATCCCATCAGTACGCCAACACCTATCCCCACTAAAATGGTTCCATTTACGGTCGCTCGAAGTGCTTTCGGAAGTTGGTCAGCATATTTAGACCACCGTGAGCTTAAACAATTTTCTCCAATCCGATGAATTTGTTTAAATAATAATTCACCATCTCGGTAAAAGAAAAATAGGGTTAAGAATGTAAAGACTACTTGAATGCCGGCATGAGCAAAAATGGTCCCAATTTGTTTGGCCAAATAACTTGTATGTGATAAAGAAATATGCATGCTTTGAAATAGATTTTTTATATCTCCTGGGTTTCCCAGTTTGCTTTGCCACAATACGCTCAATTCATGACCGACTAGGGGAATTTGCGATAACCAAGTGGGAGTTGCTTCTCCAAAATTATTAACATTTTGAATGTAGTTCACAAACAACTGCATTTCAGTTAATAAAATCGAAATAATCCAACTGATCGGTAAAAGTAAAATGGTGAATAATAATGAGGTAAAAATAAACGCTGAGACTTGTTGAAAATGACCAAATAGCTTTTTCCATCGTCGATAAAGGGGATACGTGGTGATACCTAAAACACTTGCCCAAGCTAGTGCAATTAGAAAATGATGAGAAATATACAAAGTGGCTAATAAAATTGCTGCCGTAACCAGCATGCTCACAAGTTCTTTATGTCCTGAGTTCACGAGAAAAATCCTCCATATTGAATCAACAACATGACAAGCACGGTCATTAAGCTCGCAATAACATCATCAAACATCATTCCAAATCCACCATGGATGTGTTTGTCCACCCATCCAATTGGGAAGGGCTTTAAAATATCGAAAATACGAAAAAGAATAAAACCGACAAAAAGGTATTGCCAATTGCATGGAAATGGAAGCATAACCAACAAAAAGCCAACCACCTCATCGATGTTGACCCCCCCAAAATCATGAATTCCTATTTCACGGCTAATTTGATCGCTAGCAATGGCGCCCAAGATGAACAGGAGGAGCGTCGCTAATGAATAAACATAAAGTGGTGTGTAAGAAAGCATGAACACCAACGGAATAGTGATCAGTGTTCCCCACGTTCCCGGGGCTTTGGGTAATAAACCACTACCAAAACCAAATCCAATAAAATATCTAGGGTCAGTAAAGACCTTACGAATGTTATTTTTTGGATTGGTTTTTGACATAATCAACCTCAACGCTGCGTAATTTAGCGGCTAAATGGTGCAAGACGCCATTGACGTATCGATGACCTTCTGTTGCGCCATAAGTTTTCGTCAATGAAATGGCTTCATCAATAATGACACGAAATGGAATCTCGATACAATGAATAAATTCATACGTGCTTAAGCGAAGAATTGATATTTCAATGGGGTTTAACATGTCTTTACTACGGTCAAGTAGGGGGGTGATATGTCCATCGATGTTTTCAAGCTCAGTAATGATACCGCGAAGTAAATTTGAAAAATAATCAACATCAAATTTTTCAGTATTATTTTCTGAAAGGTACTGCGCAATTAAATCAGTCACCTCACAGTGATTCAAATGCCATTGATAAAGTGCTTGCACTAATATTTTTCGAGCTTTTTGTCGACGTCGTATGACTTCTTTATTTTCCACTACAATACCTCATTTAATTTAAGTTTGCTTCATTTCCTCTAAAGCAAGTCGAAATTCACTGATATCCTTGAATCTTTTATATACTGATGCAAATCTTACATACGCCACATGGTCGATGTTATACAATTCTTGCATCACCCATTCACCAATTTGACGTGATTCTATCTCTCTTTCGCCAAAACGTCTAATTTTTTGCATGACATTGGTCAATGCTTCATCTAAAACATCTATGCTCACAGGTCGTTTTTGCAACGCTTGTTGCATACCAGAACGTAATTTTTCGAGATGAAAGGTTTCACGCCGCCCATCTCTTTTGATGATCATCGGCAACACCAGTTCAGCGGTTTCAAAAGTGGTAAAACGTTGGGTACATACTAAACATTCGCGTCGACGACGTACTTGTTCGCCTTGAGCAACTAAACGGGAGTCAACAACTTTTGTATCTTCGGCATAGCAAAATGGGCAGTACATATCCTTTTATCCCTTATGATTGATTATTCGATCCAAAGTTCTTTCCCTTGATAAACAGGAAATTGATGACAAAGCTGAATCACCTCATCTTTGATATGATTCATTTTGTTTTCTGGATTATTTAATATATCTGCAATCCAATTTGCAATTTGAATCATCTCCGGCGCCTGCATGCCTCGGGTGGTAATGGCTGGTGTGCCCAAACGTATACCGCTGGTGACAAAAGGAGATTCAGGATCTTGCGGGACACTATTTTTATTAACCGTAATATTGGCTTCACTTAGAAGTTGGTCAGCAAGTTTACCTGTAATTTTTTTAGCACGAAGGTCGACTAACATCATGTGATTTTCGGTGCTACCGGATACAATTGAAAAGCCACGCCCCATTAATGTTTCGGATAAGGTTTGTGCGTTTTGAATTACTTGGATTTGGTATTTTTTGAAGGAAGGTTGTAATGCTTCTAGAAAGGCGATAGCTTTACCTGCAATCACATGAATTAAAGGCCCGCCTTGCATTCCTGGAAAGAGGGATGATTGTAATTTTGGAGACAAATTGGATTGTTCACCAGCTAATATCATTCCACCTCTTGGTCCTCTTAAGGTTTTGTGTGTGGTTGTTGTGACAACATCAGCGTATTGAATTGGAGATGGGTATAAACCTGCTGCAATGAGGCCTGCAACATGTGCCATATCTGCCATTAAATAAGCACCGACTTCATTACAAATGGCTCTGAAAGCTGCCCAATCGATACGTTGTGAATAAGCTGAAAATCCAGCAATAATGATTTTAGGTTTATGTTTTAATGCCTGTTCACGCACTTGATTATAATTAATATTTCCAGTTTTAGGATCGAGTCCATAAAATTCTGATTGGTAAATTTTTCCAGAAAAATTGACTTTAGAACCATGTGTTAAATGTCCTCCTTCAGCAAGTGACATCCCTAAAATAATATCTTTGGGTTCTAGAAGCGCAAGCATAACAGCTGCATTGGCTTGGGAGCCTGAGTGCGGTTGAACGTTTGCATAACTGGCATTGAACAATTGTTTTGCCCTATCAATAGCGAGTTGCTCGATTTTATCGACAAATTCGCATCCACCATAATAACGTTTTTGAGGATAGCCTTCTGCGTATTTATTCGTAAGAATACTCCCTTGGGCAGCTAATACCCGAGGACTGGTATAATTTTCAGAGGCAATGAGTTCAAGATGTTCTTCTTGGCGTGTGGCTTCGAGCTGAATAAAATGCTCTAAGTTTGGATCAAATGAACTAAGAGAGGTTGGCTTATGGGTCATTATTTTAACTCGTAAAAGATGATTTATTTACCTATTATAAATGACCATTTTTTACAATTAAATCATTTCTTACGTTTTTTACACCAATCGTATCATATGCAATGGTTCCAGCTTTTCTTTTGATGTCATATGCGTTTACAAATCCACTTAATTGGACATGATCTTTATATGTTTTAACTTTGATGGAAAAAGCATCAGAGCCTAATTTATCGAAAAGTCTCGATTTAACCTTGGTGGTGATCGCAGTGCTATCGATATATTCACCGGTGCTTTCTTCCATCGAAGTTGAACTACAAGCAGAAAGCTGACAGATTAAACAAAACAACAATACAAATTTTTTAACCACGTTTCACTCCATTTAATTGATGATTATGAATTATCCATAACGATGTAAGGTTTAAACCAACCTTGCATGATTCTTAATCTGGTATTGACCCATGTGTATTGGTTATAAAGTCTTAGACCTGATGTGGTATCAATGTTGATGTCCATACCAGCATGGCAAAAACCATAATAGAAAAGGGATATGTAATGTGAAGATTCATAAGCATAAATAATGAATGGTTGTAATGGCGTGCCGTCATCAAATGTCCCATACACTAAAATATCATCGTGACTATCATTAGTGATTTTGATAAGACACGTTGGTGCAGATTTTGATGCATTTTTTGAAGATTTTGGGATATCTTCAATTTTTGAATTAGGATATAAATGATATTGCGAGGATGTTGCAAATGATGTGCTAGCAATTAAGGATACTGCAAGTGCTAAAATCCAGTTTTTCATTTTTTAATCTCCATAACTGTTAACGCTGTCATCCTATCATGGCGTTTAATTTAGTCAATAGGTTAATAATCAATGCAAATAAAAAATTTAAAATTTTTCAAAATTAATATATATAATCAATAGCTTATCATCAATTATTTTATTTGGTAGTAATGTCTCGTTTTTTTCTTTTTTCTCAAGGTGTTTTTTTTAACAAAAATGTAAGAAAAAGTGGGCGAATTGCTTGACGTTTCTTGGGTTTTCTTTCTATAGTGTAATAAAAGTGGTAAGAAATGGTAACAAAGTGGGAAATTGTGGGAAATTTCTTTTAGTAGAAGGCTAATACATCATGTTTAGAGGCATTAACTCAATTACATTGGATGTCAAAGGTCGGATGGCAATGCCATCACGCTATAGAGATTTATTGCTTCAAAATCATAAAGCTCGTATGGTTGTCACTATTGATACTGAAGATACCTGCCTGCTGCTATATCCAGAATTAGAATGGCAAAAAATTGAAGCAAGTCTTCAACGGCTACCCAGCTTTAATCCAGCTGCCAGACGAATTCAAAGATTATTGATTGGACATGCAACCGATGTGGATTTGGATGCGCAAGGGCGAATCCTTTTACCCTTAGAATTAAGAAATTACGCTGTCTTACAAAAACAATCCGTTTTGATTGGACAGGGTAATAAATTTGAAATTTGGGATGAAACAATTTGGCAATCACGTCGGGAAAAATGGTTGGAAGAAGAATCTAACCACATCGATGAGCTTCCAGATGAAATGAAAACATTCTCATTATGAAGGTATGTTAAAAATGAGTGAACATTTGCCAGTAATGCTTTCGGAGGTGCTTGTTGGGCTAAATATCAAGCCGAATGGCATTTATTTGGATGCAACATTTGGTCGGGGCGGACATAGCCGAGCTATTTTATCTGCTTTGGGGCCTGAAGGTAAATTGTATGCACTCGATCAAGATTTAGATGCAATTTCTCATGCTCAGAAATATTTTTCCCAAGATCCTCGTTTTAAAATTGCTCATGGTTCATTTGGAGAATTAGGACATTGGGTCAAATACTTTGATATACAAGGGCAAATCGATGGAATTTTGATGGATATTGGAGTCTCATCGCCTCAGCTCGATGACGCAGAAAGGGGTTTTAGTTTTTCTAAAAATGGCCCTTTGGATATGCGTATGAATATCTCTATTGGGATGACTGCAGCGGATTATGTCAATACTGCGGCAGCTGAGGATATGGCAAAAGTATTTTTTGAATATGGCGAGGAGAAGTTTTCAAAAAGAATTGCAGCGGCAATTGTGCAAGCACGACAAGAAAAACCCTTTGTAACGACATTTGACTTGGCAAATGTGGTTTCAAATGCACAGCCGCGAAAAGATCCGTTTAAACACCCTGCAACGCGTGTATTTCAGGCATTGCGAATTGAAGTGAATCAAGAATTGGGTGTATTAAAGCAAGCATTAGCTGCAGCAGAGGATGCGCTAGCTAAACATGGACGTTTGTTGGTGATAAGTTTTCATTCCTTGGAAGACAGGATTGTAAAACAGTTTTTAAATCATGCGGAAAAAGGGCCTGAGTATCCTTCTCATTTACCCATTCCTTCGCATTTGATACACCAACCCAAAATGATAAGAAAGGGAAAAGCAATCAAACCCAGTGAATCGGAAATATTGCAAAACCCTCGAGCTCGAAGTGCGATTTTACGTATAGGAGAAAAAATATCATGAATGCAGCAGCAAGGGCTTTACATGAAAGTAATTTTTTTCATGGACATTGGACTGAAATTCGTTTTTCTTTCATGCAGTTTTTACAATTTGTTTTACTTGCTTCCGTATTGTTAAGTGCCTTGGCAATTGTATATAGCACGAATCAATATCGATTGAATTTAAGTCAGTTTGAACATGCAAAACTAGAGGAGAGTAATTTGCAGCTCGAGTGGGGGCAACTTCTTTTAGAACAAGCATCGATTTCTGCACCTTCTCACATCCAAGAAGATGCTGAAAATGTTCTAAAAATGAAAATGCCAGAAGCAAAAAATATTCAAATAGTGCATTTATAATGAAACTTGCAGAGCATCGACTACGTTTAATTGTCTTGGTGTTTTTCTTTTTTCTATTTAGCATGGTGCTTTTGTATCGTTTATTGAGTTTAACTGTATTGGAAAGTGATTTTCTAAAAAATCAAGGCAATGCACGTAGTTTAAGAGTCTTAACCATTCCATCCTTTCGCGGAATGATCATCGATAGACAGGGTGAGCCTTTAGCAATCAGTACACCAGTGCAGTCAATTTGGATTCATCCACAGCAGTTTCATGCAAGCAAAGCAAAAAAACAACAAATTACATCCTTGCTTTCTCTAGAACCACAATTTTTGGATAAAAAACTAGCCATCTACAAAAATAAAGAGTTTTTTTATTTAAAACGTCAAATTTCTCCTTTGTGGGCAAAAAAACTCCTAAGCTTAAAAATTCCTGGGTTATACGCACAACAAGAGTTCAAAAGATTTTATCCCGAAGCCGAATCTATGGCTCAAATACTGGGATTTACCAATGTTGATGATCAAGGTATTGAAGGCTTGGAAATGGCTTATCAGAAATGGCTTGAAGGCATTGACGGGAAAAAACGGGTTATAAAAGACAGAATGGGGCGTGTCATTCAAGATTTAGAAATGTTAAGACAACCTCGACCAGGTCGTTCTATCCAATTAAGTTTAGATAGACGAATACAGTTTTTTGCCTATAACGAGTTAATACAAACCATTCATCATTTTGAAGCCAAAAGTGGAACAGTTGTTGTCTTAGATGCAAAGACTGGGGAAGTTCTTGCCATGGTTAATGCGCCGTCATTCAATCCGAACATTCGAGAGCATTATGCCTTGGAAACATATCGTAATCGTGCGCTAACGGATGCATTTGAACCCGGTTCAGTGATGAAACCATTTGCAATTGCAAGTGCGTTAGAAAGTGGCCATTTTAAACCGGATAGTATTATTGACACCCGACCAAGCCAAATGTATGTTCAAGGTCATATTATTCGCGATGTGCATGATTATGGGGTTTTGGATGTGACGGGTGTTTTGCGTTACTCCTCAAATGTGGGCGTGAGTAAAATGGTTCTGACAAGTCCTCCCGATCGGTTACTCAATATTTTAAAAAATAGTGGTATCGGTCAACCTTCAGAAACGGGGTATCCAGGGGAAAACATTGGTTCATTGATTGATGTACGACAGGCATCTCCCTTTATGCTTGCAACAGTTAGTTTTGGATATGGAATGTCCGCTAATGCACTGCAGATTGCGCGAGCATATTCAGTCTTTGCAAATCATGGGAAAGTTCTGCCCGTGACGTTGTTAAAAACAAAAAAAGCACCAAACGGTGACACTGTTATGAAACCTGAAACGGCAGATACAGTGTTAAATATGTTGGAAGCAGTGGTTTTAAATGGAACGGGGCGTTCTGCTATGGTGCCTGGCTATCGTGTTGCAGGAAAAACGGGAACAGCATTAATTTCTGAAGGCTCAAAAGGTTATGCAGAAAAACGATATGTTGCAAGTTTTATTGGTATGGCGCCCGTCTCAAACCCACGGTTTATTGTTGCAGTTTTTATTCATGATCCGAATATTCACAAAGGATACTATGGCGCACAAGTCGCAGGCCCCTTGTTTTCAAAGGTTATGGACATGAGTCTTCATTTATTGAATGTTCCTCCGGATACACTTAAGATAGCAGAATCACAATAGCCAACACATAAGTAGGAAATTTGAATGTTAATAAAAGCACTTTTACAACCTTGGGTTAGTGACATTGCTGAAGATTTTGAAGTAAAAGGCTTGGCGACTGATGATCGCAATGTAAAAAAGGGAGATGTTTTTTTTGCGATTAAAGGTACTGAAGGGCCCTCAAAACACTATATTTTTAATGCGATTGATAAAGGGGCTGTGGCGATTGTACATGATGCTTTTTTTCATCCAGAGAACTTTGGTGTACCCACGTATGCAATTCCAGATATGAATCGCAAATTGAGTTTTATAGCTAGTCGATTTTATGGTGAACCAACGAAGGATATGTCGGTGATTGGTATAACCGGAACGAATGGGAAAACGACAGTAGCCTACTTGTTGACTCAAGCATATGAAATGATTGCGCCAAAACAATCATTTTATGTGGGGACTCTAGGTATTGGCCCAATTGATGATTTGGTCAATACCGGTATGACAACCCCAGGACCTGTGGAGCTTCAAGGTTATTGTGCGAAATTTGCAAATGAAAATGCACGATTTTTAAGCATGGAGGTTTCTTCGCATGGGCTTGATCAAGATAGAGTCACTGCAATACCCTTTGAACAGGCAATTTTTACGAATCTGACGCATGATCATTTAGATTATCATGGAACTTTTGAACATTATGCTGCAGCAAAAGCAAAATTATTTAAATTTCCATCTTTAAAAACGATTTTGATGAATGGCGATGATCCATGGATGGAAAAAATGTGTTCAAATGTCAATCCTGATGCCAAAGTATATACGTTTGGTGTGAGTCAGAATGTCGACATAAGGCTTAAAAATAAAACATGGACTTTAGAAGGCATGACGCTGGATTTAGAATCACCATGGGGAAATGTCCAACTAAAGTCATTTCTCCTTGGGGATTTTAATGTTTATAACATCATGGCTGTATTTGGCTCATTGATGGCGAAAGGTTATGACCAAGAACAAGTCAAATATATTATTTCTCAATTAAAACCAGCTCCTGGTCGTATGGAGGTTGTTTGCAAAAAACCTTTGGTTATTGTGGATTACGCCCATACACCAGATGCATTAGAGAATGCTTTAAAAACATTGAATGCTTTTAAACAAGAAACACTAGCAGGTAAACTATGGGTCGTTTTTGGATGCGGGGGTGATCGTGATGTCACTAAGCGGCCTATGATGGGAAAAATTGCTTGTGACTTTGCAGATAAAATTGTTGTAACAAGTGATAATCCTCGACATGAAGATCCTGAAAAAATTATAGCGCAGGTGCTCCAAGGTATCTCTAAACAAGTCATCAATATCAGTGATCGTTTTCTAGCAATCCAAACATGCTTATCCAAAGCCTCATCAAATGATATTATTTTAATTGCGGGAAAAGGACATGAGGATTATCAACAAATTGGCGATGAGAAAACATACTTTTCTGATCAATCGGTTGTTCGTCATTATTATATAGGATAAATAAGTATGTTTGTGATATTGGTAAAATATACCAAAAATTTAGCTGTCGTTGATCAATATTTGGCATCACATCGTGATTACCTTGAAACTGGCTATCAAAAAGGATATTTAATGGCTTCAGGGCCTCAAAAACCAAGGACAGGTGGTGTCTTGATATCTCAATTAAAAGATCGAAAAATTTTAGATGCATTCTTACAACATGATCCATTTTATCTTCAAGACGTTGCATCGTACCAGGTGGTAGAGTTTACCCCAGTCAAGTTTCATCAATTATTATCTTCTTTTGTTAACTAATTGTTTTTATTGAATTTTTCTATCTTCAATGTATTATTGTTTTTTTTATGTAGAAAACTGAGGAGAATGAATTGGATAAACTACTGGAGGATTATGACGGGTTGGTACAGAAACTTGAACAGCGCAAGAGATTAATTATTCTTCAACGCGTGCATCGAACCTTGCCAGCTGATTTTGTGATGATGGAGCACGGTTTGTTAGCAAAATTAAAAGAAATTGATGAAGCGAATCAACAACTCGATATCGAACATCAGATTAATATTGTTGAACGATTTGGAATATGGGGAAAGAAATATATGATGAATAAAAATGAAATCCCTGCTGCATTATCTAGTCCAAGAAAATAAATGGCTAAAATGCACAATCTTTGTCAATAATGGCAACACGTTCATCGAAAACAAAACATTCACCGTGCCACAAAGATTCTTCTTTTGGCATGGTTTGAAGATATTTCAAAATACCGCCATCAAGTTGGTAGACTTCTTTAAAACCTAGGTCTTTTAAATACATGGTGGATTTTTCACAACGCACACCACCCGTACAAAACATCGCAATAGGTCTATCTTTATATTGCATAAGTTCATCGTGTACATATTTAGGGAATTCTCTAAAATTATCTGTTTTGGGATTAATAGCATTTTTAAATGTGCCAATCTCAAATTCATAATCATTCCGAGTATCAATGACAATCGTATTTGGATTTTCTATGATTTTATTCCATGTTGAGCCGTCAACATGAGAGGCATCATTTTCATTAGCCTTTACCGTTGGTATGCCCATCGTTACAATTTCTTTGCGTAATTTTACTTTACTTTTTTCGAACGCTTGAATGGCTGAGGTCGTAATGGTTCGACGAATATCGGACCAGCGTTCATCTTGTGTAAATTCATTCCAGAATCTTTCAATTTCGTAAGGGTGCCCACAAACCGTTCCATTAATACCTTCATGTGCAAGAATAATGGTTCCGAGGATATTCCATTTTTTCATCATGCAAAGAAAATGAGGTTTAAGCTCTTCAAAGTCAGTTAAAGCAACAAATTTGTAAAAAGAATATAATTGAAATTCTGACATAATATAAAGATGATATGATAATTAAAAAGTTGGTACCGAGGGTGGGACTCGAACCCACACGGTATCACTACCACCGGATTTTGAATCCGGCGCGTCTACCAATTCCGCCACCCCGGCAACTGGGCTCATTATAACAAACCCTTTGAATCGTGCAAGGAAAATTTTTTATAAAAAATAATCATGGGATTGTAAAATTTATTTTCCTAGTTGAGGTGGCCTATTCTCATCGTTTTCATTATTTTTATCATTTGAGCTTTCCGGTTTGATACGAATAAATTCTATTTTTAAAGCACTTGATGGTGGGCTAGTTGAAAATTCGACTGGTTTGAATTGAGATTCAGTATTTTCCTTCAATGGTGAAGGATTGGTATTTCGCGAGTTGTTTTCTTTTGCTAGACTATCTGAAAAAAGCTGCCGACGAACGCTTTGATAATTTTTAACTTGATTCGTCGTACCTGCTGGGCGTTTTTGGTTTTTATCGGGGGACGGTGTAATATTACCTCGAATATGAGCCATGATATTGGGGAGTTGATCTATCACATGACGTTTTTCGTCCAAGAGTTTGTTTACGATGAGCGGTGATATATTTGCAATTGCTCTTGAATTAATAACATCCAATATTCTATTTTCTTTATATTCGAAATTTTCAATGAATTGTTCTGTATTGTACTCAGCAGCTCCAAACAATAAATAGGGCTGGCATCGAGGTAGTTGTCCGTTTAAAATATTTAATGCATAAACCATGTAGATGGCAGTACGATGGTTGCCATTAGAAAATATTTGCTCAATATGTATATTCTTGGCAAGATTTGCAATTTCTTCTTGAGATAGTTTTTCTTTGTCATCAATTTTTTTCTGTAAATCATCTAAATATGATTCGAGGCGTGTTTGTTTACTAGGTGACTGAAATAGGGATTTGGTATCTGCATTCATATCATTTCTTGTAAAATATTTATTTGCACTAATACAAAGCTCTTTTAAAGAAACGCTCATGGTGTAAACCCAGATATATCATTAATCGAATTATAGCATATTTAATCATTTTGTGTTTATAAGGGTCTTTTAGTGTTGTAACTCCATGAAAATGT
>DDPL01000049.1:0-23116 GCA_002342175.1 Legionellales bacterium UBA2469
AAGCCCATCTTTTTCTTTATCAGCAATGCTGAAGTGCTTCACCAATGCACCAATTTAATTTCAGAAATCAATGCATTAAAATCACCCATCTATGACCAACGCCAACGAATTCTTCAACGTTTTAAAGACCATGGCATCCAACGCGTGGAAGCCTTAATACCCTCGGAATCATCCCGTGCTGAAGAACCTCAAAAAGTCGTGGCTATTGCCCATCGTGGGAAAAAATCTAAAGCACACAAAAAACCGCAAGTGGCTCAACCCAATCGACAACGCATTCAAGAATTGCTTCAAACAGAAATCAACCAAATTGCGCATGCCGTTCAATCGCCTAGCCTGCCGATTGCGCATCTTGAGCAACTTTTTCAGGGTATACAGAACTTTGAAATCTTGCTCATCCATCACTATGGCGATATTACCACGCAGCAAAAAATCCATTTTGAGAACATCCTCCAAGATTCAAAAGATCGAATGATTAAACATATTCACCAAGCATTTATTGCGGGTCAATTTCATGAAATAGACACCCTCTATGAAGTAGCTAATGAATACATCGATGGTTTGCTGATTGGATTGATTCAAAGTTTTCAAAAACAATTGGTTCAAATTCTAAATCTATCCGAAAATGAACGACAGGGTATCAATCAGCTTCTTGATCTCATCATGCACTTTTACCCTAAAAATTCATTTTATCGTGCCTATTTGCGCGTGTTATCAAGTCAATATGGCTTTAGTGAATCGGGCATTCCCATGTACTCTATGCTCATGCGCATCATCTACGTTTTAGACGACCCACGATTTATCTTCTTTTTAATTCAAGAAAATCTTTTTGCTGCCACGGATTGTATCTGTGTCAACGAATACAAATACCTTTCTTTAATTCAATTTTTACTGATTGGTATGAAGCATCTTCATCCCAGTTTCTTAAATTTGCTCAAATATTTTCACGCCAACCATGCGTCCATTATTGATGTCACTCACATTGAAATGTTCCAAAGTTTTATCGAAAAACCAGACGCCATCAAAGGGGCTTATCTTGCTCAACACGGGAAGGCACATACGCGTTCCGATACCCAGTCCCTACAAAGAATTTGCAGCAGCTTAACGAACGCTAGGGTCACCAGCTTAATTGATTTTGGGGGAACTTATCCTTTTCATGATAGACGCGCCATTCATGCATACATCGCACAAGATTTCATGCTGGAAAATCCATGTCTTGCATTTTTGTACCTAGCAAACTTGCTCAATAAGCCGGATATCTTTCGGCGCACCATGCTTGGCAATGGCAATAATCTTGCGATTTTAAGCGCTCCACATCAGCTTAATCATGTGACAGCTTTTTTGTCTCCAAACTTTGTGGAAGACGTTGGGATGAACTATATTTATTATCCAAACACGATGACATCTGCAAAATCGGTGGACAGTATCATCATGGCTTGTGAGTTTATCGATAAGCTTAAAGACCAACCCTATGTTAAAGAACGTGCTGAAAACCCCGCTTGGCTAGCGATGTTATATGAAGCCGCACTAAGCGCTCCACAGACCACCGTGAAATCCAATGGCATTTTAGGCGTTATCTTGTATTTAATTTTAATTCCGCATTGGTCTCCCGATACGTTCAAAAAATATTGTTTTTATAATTCTAAACGTATCGATTGCCTCATTGAGGCCAATTTTAGTTATCAACATGTCGCAACTGACTTTATGATATTGATCGATTTGATGAAAGCAAATAAAGACGAAGCAACAAAAAGTTATTGTTTGAAATTTATTGAATCCAAATTGGAGCGTTTGATTGCATCTATTCCTCAATTGGAATCCGTTAAATCACAATTGTTTCCTTAATCGGCTCTTGATAAGATAAAAGTATATACCCTATATTTGACAGGATGTCGCTATGGAAAAAAACACCCACTTTGATACTTTATGCATACATGCAGGACAAAAACCCTGTCCCGCTACGGGTGCCGTAATGCCCCCAATTTACACCAGCTCGACATTTAAACAAACATCTCCAGGCGTTCATCAAGGCTATGAATACTCTCGAACAAAAAATCCCACACGCGAGGCTTATGAAAGCTGTATGGCTGCTTTAGAATACGGTCATCAAGCCTTTGCATTTGCTTCTGGGATGGCTGCTATCCATACCTTAATGGAACTCCTTCAACCTGGAGATCATGTCATTGCAAGCCACGATTTATATGGCGGAACTTATCGCTTATTTAATCGCGTCAAAAGCCGAAGCCAACAATTGCAATTTGATTTTGTCAATACCCAATCCCTTGAGGGTTTAAAAAATGCTCTTAGGCCCAATACCCGTATGATTTGGCTTGAATCCCCCTCTAATCCTTTGCTGCAACTTAGTCCAATTGAAGAAATTGCCGCTTGGGCAAAACAACATCGTTTGATCACCGTTGTTGATAATACTTTTGCATCCCCCTGGATTCAAAATCCCTTAACGCTTGGATGTGATATTGTTTTGCACTCTGCGACCAAATATTTAAATGGACATTCTGATGTCGTTGGAGGGATTATAATTGTTAAAGAGCCAGGGGAGCTTTGTGATAGGATGGGATTTTTACAAAACAGTTGTGGTGCCATAGCAAGCCCTTTTGATAGTTATATGGTACTAAGAAGTCTCAAAACCCTGCCTTTACGAATGCAAAAACATTGTGACAACGCACAAATCATTGCCCAATGGCTTCAACAACATCCCCAAGTAAAAAAAGTGATTTATCCTGGATTGCCTTTCTATCCACAATACCAACTGGCTAAACAACAAATGCGGCATTTTGGTGGCATGATAAGCACCATCATTCAAGATGATGCCAAAGCCTTTTTACAACATTGCAAACTCTTCACATTGGCAGAAAGTTTAGGGGGCGTTGAGAGCTTGATTGAACATCCAGCCAGCATGACACATTTGGCTATTCCTGCAGAAGTTCGCCATAAAATTGGCATTGAAGATAATCTCATCCGTCTTTCAGTCGGTGTAGAACATGTTGATGATCTCATTGCCGATCTTCAACATGCTTTTAAGCAAGTTAAGAAATAGCCCGTACATGCTCACAAAATGAAGGCAGTCTATCGATATGATATAATGTGTCGATACGTTCTCGGTGTTGAATACTTGCTAAAGGCTGATATTCTTTTTTGATATAGTCTTGAAAGAAACAAGGCTCTGCAGAATCAAGAACGACAAAGCTAGGGCCCTGTTGTAACCACTGACAAAGCTGTGCCGGATCACGAGTTGCCATAACGCGTCCACGACTGTAAAACATGCTCGAATATTCAGGAACATTATGAACATAAATCAAATGTTCATGACGCGAACCTCGGTGCTCTTTCCAAATGGCAATCATCTGATCGGTCGATTTTGAGACTTCCATCGGATAGGCATGAAATAACCACGTCACGCCTAAAATAAGCACAGCCATGATGCTCCCTAATGTAAAATACACCTTTTGCATTTCAAATTGTTTACCAATATGAAATAAAATGCTGGTAAACAATAATGCAAATGCGGGCAAGGTTGGAAACACATAAGGATAAATAATATTGCGTGCAAAAGTAAAAAAGCATAATGGAAATAGTAAAAAGGACAATAGATAAACCATCCAATTTTTCTCTATGGTCTTCCCTTTCCAGATGTTTTTCTGTGTGGACATCCAATATGCCAAAATAAATGACCATGGCATGGTGCCCATAAAGAAATACACCCAAATCATACCTATCGGTGCTTCATGCGCAAAACCATAAAGATCTCCTGTCCATCCAGGTTTTAAGAACCGCATAAGATGTTCGCCAATCAGAAAATAACTTAAAAAGCCGGGCATGCGTTGCTCAGCAATGATAAACCATGGAAGTGCTATCGCTAGGGTTAATAAACTACCTTTAATCCAGGGTAATCTTTTCCAACAGATGGTCCATTGTTTGGTTATCGTTAACCAAATGCCTAAGGGTACAACTGTAAAGACGCCCATTACAGGCCCTTTCGCTAATAGGCCTAAGCCCCAACCGACAAAGGTCATATATCCCCAAAACCGAGACGATTCATTCATGCTAATCCAAAAACTCACCATCACAATGGTTACACAAGTGAGCAAAGAGGGATCCGTCATCACCGTTCCGGCATCTAATAAAAAATAAAATGTGGTGGTTAAAATAGCTATTACCCAAACCGCACCCGACATACGTAATTGTTGATACGCCATTCGGGCAACCAACCCTAAACAAATCATCGATAATAATATGGCAGGTAAACGCGCTGCAAATGGCGATACACCCATGATTTTCATACTTATTGCACTCAACCAAGTCGACAATGGTGGCTTGGCCCAAAAATACTGATGTGGGTAGTGCATTAAGCTCACCCAATTGTTACTATCCAACATTAAGCGAGCAATTTCAGCATATCGCGCCTCTGTTGAATCATTTAGGGGAATACCGGCCATGGCAACCATCCGAACCAGAAATAATACGGCAATAAGGATAAATGATTGAACTGCAAAGGTTTTGAATCGATCTTTTAAAAGCATTTAAAGCAGTACTCCATTGTTCGAAAAAGGATAAGACCATTTTGATGGTAAAATTATACTCTTATTTTATCCAGTTTCTAGTATTTTTTGAGGCTTCAAAAGGTCTGGAGATCAGCTGAATTTGATAGCGTTCTAAATCTTGTACAAACTCATCACTCATCAAATAATCATACTCTTCGGTACGATATCGACTAATCGGATCTTCAACATCTTCGTCATCTTCAACGCCTGGATGGCACATGATTAATCCATTTGTTTGTATACGTCTTAAAAAACCCTGCATCAGCTGTTGATAATTAGGCATGCCAGAAAAACGGTAGTCTCCAGAAAAATCTTGATTACAATCAGTATTTAGTAATTTTAAACGATGCGCCCATCGCGCACCACCAAGTACACATAAAATCCATTGTTTGATAGATGACATTGGATGTCTGAGCACTTGTTGGATGCTGTAAGTTGTACGAAACCAAGGTTTAAAATCCAAGTCCTCGGTTACTTGAAGTAAACAGTCGCTTACAAAAGGTAATTGATGGATATGCTGATGACCATCAATAAATGCCGGCCATACAGAAGTGTCTTGTTTAAATTGCCCGATTTGTGCTTCGATTTCCGCACAAATTACTTTTGAAGAAATTGATTTAAAGATTAAAGAGCCTAAACTTGGAAAAACATCGCCAACCTCACGTTGCCACTCAACAGACAAGGGCTCACCATGCGTAAAATTTAAGTGCAAACCAACGCCAATTTCGTCATATTTACGCAAACTTCCACATTGCTGTTTCCACGCAGTTGCATTGACCATACAACTGATAGCACTGATGCGCCCCTGCGATGCCAAATTTAATATTCCCTCGCTAATGCCTTGATTTTGTCCAAAATCGTCCGCACATAAAATAATTTTTTTAGGCTGTTCGGAGGGCATGATGAGTTATTTCTTGTTGAATGTAATACAAAGGTCTATTTTTGGTTTCAATTAAAATACGGCTGATGTATTCCGAAATAAAAGCCAAAAATAAAAATAAGATTGAAAACAATCCCGCAATCAAAAATATCACTGAAGCCAGACCATCTATCATGTGCTGATGACTAAATAATTTTTCTAATAAAATAAATCCTGCATAAACCATCATCACAAAACTGATTAAAACAGAAAATAATGACATGGTACGAAGAGGGCGGCCTGAAAATCCAATCATGGAATCAAGCGCTAAATTAATTAATTTTCGAATACTGTATTTACTCACACCTGCTGCACGAGGGGGACAATCATAATTAATGCTTGCGGTACGAAATCCCATATAGGCAAATAACATCACCAGATGTCGATTGTTCTCGCGCATCTTTTTTAAAGACTCAACAACAACACGTGTCAGTAACCGAAAATTTCCATGGCCTTGTGGGATGTCCAAACCAGTCATTTTGCGTGAAATGCGATAAAACATTTTTGAAAAAAAACGACGCATTTTCGATTCAATAGGACGTTCATTTTGTTGTCCACAGACCACATCAAATCCTTCTTTAGCTTTTTCCATCATGTCAGGAATTAATTCTGGGGGATGTTGTAAATCAGCATCCATCAATACCACATAATTGCCCTGCGCATGGTCAAATCCAGCTGTAGATGCGATTTCATGACCATAGTTCCTAGAAAACTTCAATAACCGGATTTGTTTAAAATTTTGAATATAAGGTAAACATCGCTCAATGGTATTGTCTGCAGAACCATCATCAACCAAAATTAATTCGAACCAATCAAAATTTTCAGTTAGTACCTTCAATGCTCTATCCAAAAAAGAAGCAATCACTTCTTCTTCATTATACATAGGTACAACTACAGACAATTGAATTGCATAGTCTTTCATAAAAAAATTCCGGCCATAAACATCATAATCGATGGATCATATCATGAAATCATTGTAGATTAATCACAACAATACGAAAAGAGTTATACCATGCAAAATTTGATAAATCACTATTTTGAAGAACGACAAAACATATCCATACAAAACCATCCAGCAGAACTCAAGCAAGCCATTAAAGATATCCTTCATGATTTAGACCAAGGCAACATTCGGGTGTGCGAGAAAATTGATAACGCCTGGACCACGCATCAATGGATTAAAAAAGCCATTTTATTGTCTTTTAAAATTTTTCCTAATGTCGTGATTGATGGTGGCCACAGTCAATTTTATGACAAAATCCCCTTAAAATATGCCAACTACGATCAATTACAATTTGAAGCGCAAGGGGTTCGAGTCATTCCAGATGCCATTGTGCGACATGGCGCCTACATTGCCCCCAATTCCGTTTTAATGCCCTCATATGTCAATATTGGTGCCTATGTTGGAGAAGGATCAATGGTCGACACTTGGGCGACAGTGGGCTCATGCGCGCAAATTGGAAAAAACGTACACCTATCAGGTGGTGTCGGTATCGGTGGTGTCCTTGAGCCCCTACAAAATAATCCCACCATCATTGAGGACAATTGTTTCATTGGTGCCCGCTCAGAAGTTGTAGAAGGCGTGATTGTCGAAGAAGGCTCTGTCTTAGGTATGGGCGTCTACATTGGCCAAAGCACGAAAATTTTCAATCGTGCAACTGGTGAAGTATCCTATGGTCGCATACCTGCCGGTTCAGTAGTGGTTTCTGGGACATTAGCAAGCCAAACTGGTGAGTGCCATCTTTATGCCGCCATCATTGTTAAACAAGTAGATGCAAAGACCCGCTCTAAAACAAGTATTAATGAACTTTTGCGAGACGATAAATAATGGATAGCGCCATTCTTTTACAACAACATCTTGAACAATTGATTGCATACCCGTCTTTAACTCCTAATGACGCTGGATGCCAGAAGTATCTACAATCTTATTTAAAAAATCTCAATTTTAACTGTCAATCTTGGCAAGTTGGAAAGGTGCATAATCTCTATGCCGAATTTGGCACCGAGGGGCCATTGTTTGTTTTTGCAGGACATACTGATGTCGTTGATGCTGGACCTGAATCGCAATGGCAATCCCCCCCGTTTCAATTGAATATTGAGCAAGACATCTGGACTGGTCGTGGCATGGTGGATATGAAAGGCGCGATTGCCGCGATGCTTGTTGCAATTGAATGGCGACTTAAAATAAATCCAACGCTTAAAGGAAGATTTGGATTTTTAATCACCAGTGCAGAAGAAGGTGATGATTTTATGGATGGAACCCCTTTTATCCTCGAACAGCTCCAAGCTCAAGGAAAAAAAATTCAATATTGTATCGTTGGCGAACCCTCTTCTGTCAAAACAACGGGAGACACCATCAAAAATGGTCGACGTGGTTCACTCAATGGACAATGTATCATCCATGGTATCCAAGGTCATGTCGCCTATCCTCACCTTGCAAAAAACGCCATTCATCTGGCCCTGCCCTTTTTAACCTCTCTTAGCCAAAAAGTTTGGGATGTGGGGGATGATTTTTTTAGTCCCACACAGTTACAAATCACACGTCTCGATAACAAAACTAATGCCAGAAATGTGGTTCCAGGATGCTTGGAGGTTGATTTTAACTTACGTTTTAATAACCAACATACCGCTGCATCTATTCAAGAGCAAATTCTTGCTATGGCCATAGCATATGGCCTTGATGCCACCTGGACTTGGCAACTCAGCGGAAAACCCTTTGTCACCAAACCAGGGCATTTTCTAGAAATCTGCCAAAATAGCATTGAAAAAATCAATCAGAAGCGTGCGGAACTATCGACCAGCGGTGGTACATCGGATGCTCGATTTATCGCCCCTTATGGTATCGATGTAATTGAATTAGGACTACCCAATGCCACCATGCACCAGATTAATGAGCGAACCTCGCGACAAGAACTGCAAAAACTCACCGATATTTATTTTGAAATTTGCCAGCAGGTTTTATCCTAACGAATAAATAATCTTTATTCATGGCGTTACGACAAAATTGATGGATACCCTAAAAGTCCCTGATATTCTATGGTGAGTGGCTTAATTTATTATATGCGACTTGTTTAGCGACGACATTGACTACACAGCAGTCGGACCAAACATTCAGTGCGGTTTCCAACATATCAATCAATGCATAGAAGGGTAATATCAAACCCATTAGGTTAATGGGTACATTCATCGAAACCAATAAACTTACACTCAAGAAAAAACATCCCATCGGCACACCGGCATTCCCAATGGCCGCAAGCGTTGAAATCAATACCCAAGTCACTAACATCAGCGGCGATAAAGCAATATCTGCATTATGCATCATATAAACAACGGTTGTGAAAATAAAAGCTGCACATCCATTCATATTAATGCTAGTACATAAAGGCAATACAAAACGACTTATCTCGGGTGAGATATTCAAGCGTTGCTCAACGGTATCCATGGTGAGCGGTAAGGTTCCCACGGATGATTTTGAAAAAAATGCCACCGATAATGCGGGTAACAGTGAACGCATCATGCGATAAGGTGAAAAACCGCGCCATTTGAGCCATAATGGTAAAATAACCATCCCTTGAATAAGGTTCGCCAAGACGATAACACTCAAATATTCACCCAATCCCATGGCTGAATGTTTGGCATGCAAAGTTTCCACACACGATGTCATAAACCCAAATAAACCTAAAGGTATCCAACGTAACAACCATTGGGTAATAACCATGAGCATACCATGCAAGCCACGAAACACATTTGCAACGGACTCACGTGCAGCTTGATCAGGAATCTGCCGAATCGCTGCTCCCACTAAAATAGCCAGAATAAGAATGGTTAAAACTTGGTTTTCAAGAAAAGGCTGAAAGAAATTACTGGGAATAAGATGCATCAAATAATCCCGATACCCATGCCCGGTTGTATGCGCAAAATGATGGCTTCCACTCACAATCATTCGTCGTGGCTGAATCAAAACATAAAGTATGCAACTTAAAGCACCTGCAATCAGCGTTGTACTCAAGGTATATTTAAGGGTATTTAACCAAAGCTTTTTCATCAACCCATTAGCACGATAATTTATAAAGGTGACAATAAGCGATAAAAATATCACCGGCATAGAAATGCATTTAAAACAATTCAGAAAAAGTTCACCAATGACCAATCCCATACTCTTTAAATATGGAATCTTATCTAAACCAGCCAAAATCCCTAATCCAATCATCAGAACGTAAAGTAAAAACTTTTGGATGCCTTCATTTTTTAACATGCTCAACACCTAGAAAAATAGACGAATCAACAAAGCCCCTAACATGAAAGCGACAAAACAGCTTAAAATGCTTCCACCGCCATATACACATCCTAAAAGCCACTGATTTTTCTCAAATAAAAAACTCATTTCAAGAACACAAGCCGAAAAAGTTGTGAGTCCCCCTAAAAAACCTGTCACAATAAAGCTTTGCCACAGCAATGGTAAATGTCCAGCGAACGTAAAAAATTGGTAGAGAAGCCCCAACAAAAAACACCCAAGAATATTCACTAATAAAATATATGAGGGAAATTGTTGCCAGTGGGTTGGAAATATTTTCACTAAATATACGCGAAATATTACGCCAAACGCTCCACCTGCGCCTGCAACCAGATAGGTTTTTAACATGAATAGATATCTAAAAATGGTAATTTTCTATTTTAATTGATGGGTTATCGAAGGTCAAATAACCATTGTCGGAGTTCGACATATTCATTCCAAAGGATGAGCATACTTGTCATCGATAATGACAATAAACATAAAAATAAAACTAAAACTGCGCCTTGTTGTTTAAACCAAACATCCATTTGATAACAGGTAAACTTGGCCATTTCAATATCATCTCCAATCCATGATTATCATTCCATTTAAGGTATTCAAAACCACTCACCCAAACTTGGGTATTGTTGTGGTATTTTACATATAATTTTTGTTCTTTAACCCACAGTTCGATAGGGTAACTAATCATCCAATCGAAAGGTACTTGAAAGGTTTTAGGAATGGGTTTATCCAAAACAATTTTACCGGGTGCGCAATTTAAAACATGGGAGATAATGCTAGCATTTGCATTCCATATTCGTACATCCATGTCCAGCATCCACGCCTTGCAACTATGAAAGACCAAGGACTTTCTAACCTTTAAGACTTCAACATGGTTTATTTCCCCTACATTTTTTTGCATGCTTAAGCGCTGATGCTCGAGCTTCGCTTGATGTATCGATTTAAAAAAATGGTGCAATGCAATGGAAGTGCGCACCGCATCAACTTGACGCTCAAGCTTCATAAATAATTGTTGATGAAAAAAAAATGCGTAGCTTAAAACAATTAAAACCCAGGTCCAAAGAAATAAGTTTAAAAGATACTCCAAAAAATTCATGATGGAATCAACACCCGCAATGCACTTTGAAATCGTTGATAAAATTCAAGTGTAGCCGCCATCAATAATCCCAATAGCACCAACACCAACAAACCCTCAAGTACTATAAATCCTGCTTGTCCTTTATTCATTTTTTTGGAACTTGACATCAACAAATAAATATTTAAAGATAAATGGTGATTAAATTCAACGAAGGCATGCAAATGAAATTAAAAACCATTAACGTCATATCGTTATCCCTCATTTCATCTACCGTACTTGCAGGGACCATGGGTCCAATTGATAACTTTAAACCATCGCTTTATTTTAAAGTTGGTAGTGGTGGTAGTTACTCGATGTCAGCTGGCATTAATAATCCAAACCCTACCTATTGGGATGCTTCTCCACAAGGTTACAATGGGGATGTTGGGCAATCAGCGCTCTACTCAGCAGCCATTGGCTACAGTTACTCTAAACTCATCAGCACTGATTTTGAGTATATCTATCGGCCATCTTTTAATTACATCAAATACCAAACCTCCACAGCTTCACAAACAACAGGTTTTAATGGCAACAAAACCCGTATTTTTAATCTACAAAGTAACTCCTTGATGTGGAACGTCTATCTTCATGGAAAAGGTTATTCTGATGATTTAAATTATAATGTATATGATGATATTTTTATGGAACCTTTTGTGGGTGGTGGATTGGGTGTTGCATTCAATACCGTCAGTAATTTCCATTCAAATCCAGTAAATGCAACGGTTTCGACTATCATGAATGATAATTACAAAACCTCGATTGCCTGGCAATTCTCTGCTGGATTAAACTTTTATAACACTAGCAATTTCAATCTAGGCGCTGGATACCGTTATTATAATGGCGAAGGATTTGCCTCAAATTCCTATATCGTAAACAACCAAAACATTGTCCCACCATGGTTAGGGATCATCCAAGCGAATGAATTCTTTGTTCAATTAGGCTATAAGATTGATTCCTAATAGTTCAGCGACTTTTAAACATCAACGATGATTATCTCCGTTGATGTTTAAACTCCCTCACACAATCCAATTACTTTCTATATCAGTACTCTATGATTAGGCCAATCGTTTATTGACAAATAGAAAGAGGTGATTAAACCTTAAATCTGAAACACCCCATTTATTCATCCATGGGGTGTTTCAGCAAACAATAAGATGTTGGCAATGCTCCCCTTTTTCAATGCAATTTATATTTTCAACAGTGACTTTGGCAATGACGTCTAGGGCTTCATGCGTTAAAAAGCCTTGGTGGCTTGTAATCAACACATTCGGAAATGTGGTTAATCGCATTAAAATATCATCTTGTATAATATCGAAAGAATGATCTTTAAAAAATAGACCCGTTTCTTGTTCATATACATCTAAACCCAATGCACCAATTTTTTTTTGTTTGAGCGCTTTAATTAAGGCTTTTGAATCAATAAGCCCCCCTCTTCCTGTATTGATTATCATAACATGGGGCTGCATTAACTGAATTCGGCTCTCATCAATTAAATGTCGCGTTTCATCATTTAAAGGACAATGTAAACTGATAATATTTGATTGTTGAAACAACTTATTTAAGCTGACCATTTTAACATGGGGTATCGAATCAATATAAGGATCATATCCTAAAATCCGACATCCAAATCCATGACATATTTTTGCAAACACTTGTCCGATGGCGCCTAAACCAATAATGCCAACTGTTTTGCCATGTAAATCAAAGCCTTTTAAGCCATTTAAATCAAAATTGCCCTCTTTAATTCGGCTATAGGCTTTGTGTATTTTACGATTCAGTGTGAGTATCAAAGCCATCGCATGCTCTGCAACGGCATAGGGAGAATAATGCGGAACGTTTGCAACAGGAATTTGATATTTTTGACACGCCTCTAAATCCACATTATTAAAACCTGTACAACGAAGTGCAATGAGCTTTATTTTTTTTTGTGCGAGCTTTTCAACGCACTTGGCATCCAATCGATCGTTCACAAACACACAAACAATTTCCTGGCCTTCAATGATATCAACGGTATTGGTATTTAGACTTTCATTAAAAAAAGTCCATGTATGTTGTGGGTATTGCTTAAAATAATCAACTTCGAAAGCTTGGGTTGAAAAAAACGCTATATTCATAAATAAAACCAATTGAATGCGATAATTTAATCATGGTTGATAAACATGAAAATTCAAGCCGTATTTTAAATTTTGCCCATAAACTTGACAGATTTAATATCTTGCGTCATGTTTAAATAAAAGGAATGGATAAATTAACATGAGTAGGATTCGTTCACTGTTGTTTCTAATAACCATATTTATTTCATTTGCCCCTCCAACATGGGCATGCAATTCATACCAATTGCATCAAATCAAACTAGATGTGGAACAAAAAAAACAACTCCTATCGGTTCGTAATTATAACTATGACTTCCTTTCTCAGTTACAACAAGACGTTTTAAATCAAAAAAGCTTCCTTGAAAACTGCTTTAAAACCGAAAATGCAAATTTATCACATATTAAAAGTACGTTATCAACCCCTAACAATATGTCCTCATTAGAAAAACAAAATATTCTTGTCATTCAACAAAATACTGAAGAACATATCAATTTAACAAAATACTCCCTGAACCAAATCAATCAATCGTTGATAATTATTCACGATAGACTTAATTATGCTAAAGATTATACCGATTATCGCAACCAGTTTAAATCATTGTTGGAATTGCTCCAGGAGGGTAATTTTATACGGCCTTCATTTAAGTCATTTGGAGAAATATTTCCGGTTATTTATGATTCAATCGTAGAAAAACCCATTTCTGCTATTTTGCGTATCTTCAGTATTTCATGTATCAGTTTGATATGTATTTATTTAATAAAAAAATACTCAAAAAAACAAACAAACCCTATCCGAAAATCTTTTTATTTGCATTCACGCTTTACAGTTTTAATTTTATTTCCAATTATGGGGATTTTTTTTGTAGCTCATCATGAAACAAATTCATGGTTGATTCAACCCGCAGGTTTAATCTTTTTACGATGGGCTATCATCATGTGCTTTATCAAAATAAGTACAACGTATTATTTATGCTTTTTAAGCAACAATATCACCGTCGACAAATTTAATTTACTTTCTAATATCACTCAAAAATTAATCTATATTCTGTTATTTGTTGGTTTTTTTCAATTCTTAATGCTGAATTGTTTTAATAATGGGGACATCATAGAACTCGCTCATCTTGTCATTGTCATTCCATTGTTTTTTTGCTTTTATACTTATTTAATGCTCCGATTGATTATTGAATTGACCACTGTCGACTATTTCCCATCACAACCGCCATTTAACTTAAAGACTTACCGATATTTAGGAATTTCATTTGTTATCATTTATATGGTTGTTCGACAAAGCATGGTTTATTTCGGTTATCAACTTTTCTCAACAGCACAGTTTACATGTTCTCTCATAATTTTTATTTACTTTTTTAGATACCTTCATTTTGTCAAAAACCTTAAACAAAATTTAAACCCCGATTTAAAACAGGGTTGGATTAAATTAAAGTCTTTATTTGGTGTCAAAGCAAATGAAAATCTAATGGAATTCAATATTTTAATTGGAATGTTCAACATAATCTTTTTTTACTACCTTGTGATTTTTGATCTTTATGTTTTAACTATACCTGAGTATTATATTTTTCTTCTAAAAAATTTAATACATTACCCAATCCTTTTAAGCACACTCGATTTCTCTCCCATCAATACCATAAAAGCTATTCTTGCATTTACGATTACGGTATTGATGGGTAAATTTATTGCCTGCCGAGTCACCCAAAATCCGCAATATGCACATGATATTGATAAAAGGCTTACCATTGATATTGTGATTCATTATTCATTTTATATTATGGCATCTTTAATCAGTCTTTTATTTATAGGTTTATCAGCTGCACACATCAGTGTGATTATTGGTAGTATTGGCGTGGGTTTAGGTATTGGTGCACAATATATCGTTCACAACATGATATCAGGACTTATCATCATCACCAAAAAAATGGTGCATGTAGGGGATTTTATTAGCATTATCAACCTCAGCAAAGGCAACGATATTACCTCTGGAAAAATTGAAAAAATCTCCATCCTTTCAACTGAAATTTTAGACGAAGATCAGCTTCTCATTAATGTCCCTAATTCCTACATTTTAGAAAACTGTGTTATTAATTTTACTTCATCCGAAAACGTCAATACATGTTATGTCAATTTAAAAATTAAGAATATTCATGATTATCATGAAATGGTTTCACAAATTATCAATTTATTGAAATCATATCCTGATGTTATACAAAGTTTCCCATATGCTCCTTCAGTTAAATTATTACAATCCAAAACAGAAAACAATCAAGAATACCGCAATATTAACATCAGTTTTTCAGTCTCGAATCTATCTGAAAAACAATTTATTTATTCACAAATTAAAAATAAAATTCTAAAAGAGCTCAAAAATGAGCTCTTTAGTGTTAAAGAAAACAAAAAAGATGCGGATGATGATTAGTAGTCTAAAGAACTGAATACATCAAAATCAACATCACAATCATCCACAGGTACATCAGGGGTTGGTGAATAGCTTTTAAAAAAAACAAATTCTTGACGTGAAATAGGGGTAATTTGATTTTCAATCATCATTTTGAAAGACACATCTTCAATATCATTTAAATCAATCGAATCCATTATATCATAATTTTGTTGATTCAAAGCATCTAAATGAGATCTTATCAATTGATATCCTGAAGTACGACCTAAAATTTCAGGGATTTTTCGAAGAGTATACCCAGCAATTTCCATTTGTTCTTGGCATTGAGTCAATAGTTCAATATTTCCTGTGCTAAATGTGCATGCTGTCATGCGCACGATTTCTTGATGTGAATACTTTTGTAACCATTCATGAATATGGTCTAAACATTTTTGAATGGTCAACATGCTTGTGGAAAGCGCAAAAATGTCACAAATCTGTGCATGAGTGAATTGTTTATCTAGCAATATACGATAATTTTCAAATAACTTGTTCGCTCTCTCAATTCCTTTTTTGCGAACCAGAATATGTTGTATATTATCTATGCTAAATCCTTCACCAAGTAGTCTATCGCAATGAAATGCGTAACTTTCTTGTGAAATATTATAGGATAATAATTTTTTTTCAAATTGACTTGTTGCTGAAACCTGCCTTGCCTTTTTTTTCATCACCAATTACTGCATAAATAACAAATATTTCCTGTATTATACATTATGATTATTTTTAATCAATTTTTTGTTCTTGATTTTTAAAATATTTGATTATAATATGAACAAATTATTTCTTTTCGCATACCGATGTGAGTACAATCGATTTCCTCAATCTTCCATTCCAAATTGGAAATCAAACATTTGAAAATCGTTTGATACAAGGACCTCTTGCAGGCTATAGCTGTGCTCCCATGCGCGAGACGTTTCGACATTTTCAAAATCCAGGCTATGCGGTGAGTGAAATGATTTCCGCTCATGATGTATTAACCAAGCATCAACCTCAAGGACGCTATCTTTACAAAAGTCCGCATGAAGGCAAACTTTGTTATCAATTATCGGGGCATGATCCACTAACCATCGCCAATGCTGCCCAACATCTCGAGTTGTTAGGCGCAGATTTAATTGACATCAATTGTGGATGTCCTCAACCGAAAATTCGAAAAAAAGGCGCTGGAAGTGCTTTGCTGGAAAATACTGAAACATTACAACAAATTATTTCAGCCATCAAAGCAAAAATAAATATCCCCTTAACGGTTAAAATTCGTATCCAAAAACCTGATGAGGATATTTTACTCGCTCAAATCATTGAAAACGCTGGTGCAGATGCGCTTATTGTGCATGGAAGACGATGGATTGATGATTACGATACCCCAGTGCAATATTTTGCAATTCAGAATATTAAACACAATGTTAACATTCCGGTTATTGCAAATGGCGATATCTCCGATGTTAAAAGTCTTGAGACAATGATTCAGTTTACCCAATGTGATGGGTTTATGATTTCACGCGCAGGCTGTGGAAAGCCCCATTTATACCAACAACTTTTAAATTATGGTGCAACAGAAGTATCCATTTATCAGCACATTATGATATTCAAAGAACATCTTTTTGCTTTAAGTGCTTTAGAAAATGAATACACTGCCATGCTTCAAGCACGTTCTCTTTTAAAATATTATATGAAGCCTTATCTTGTACCTGAAAAATATTTTTCAATCCCCACTGTAGAAAAATTGATTAATGCTTTACTTCATGACATGATAAATATTTAAGCCAATGGTTTTGAATAAGGATATTATGACCATCACATTTGAAAAATTATTGCATCCCATCACCAAGGAATTACATCCTTATATACCAGGCAAATCCATTACAGAAATCCAACAAAAATACCATATTCAAGATGTTATCAAAATGTGTAGCAATGAAAATGCTTGGGGCTGTAGTTCTCATGTAATTCAGGTCATTAAATCTTTACACCTTCACGAAGTGAGTGTCTATCCCAGTACCTATAACCACCCTTTTTTTCATGCCTTATGTGATGTTCTAAACATCCCCTGTCCGATGGTATTTATTGGTAATGGTTCTGATGCTATTTTTTCTTTGCTGCTCCAAGCGTTTGCCCTACCAGAACAAAAACGCATCCTAACGCATCAATATGCTTTTATGGGATTTGAAATTCAAGCTGCCTCATTTGGATTAAAAACGGAAAAAGTAGCTGTTGATCCTATCACATGGAAAGTGTCTGGAGCAGACCTTATCAAAAAAACAAACAAAAATACGGCCATCATTTTTCTTGCGAATCCCAATAATCCTACCGGTCAAATGTTAGACTGGAAAGAAATTAAAAATATTCTCGATAACATCCCTAAAAAGTGTATCTTTGTCCTTGATGAAGCATATTATGAATATCTCGGCTTACAAAATGAGCCCGATCTTCGAGAACTCATTCAAAATTACCCTAATCTTGTTATCACACGCACCTTCTCAAAAGCTTATGGTTTAGCTAGTTTACGCTTAGGTTATGCGATTGCCCATCCCGATATCGTTTCTATTTTAAAGAAAGTACAACTCCCTTTTACCGTCAATCAAATGGCCATGAATGCAGGAATCGCAGCTATTCGAGATAGACAATTTGTAGCAGAAACCGTGAGTTTAACCCAAATGGGTAAAAATCATCTCAGTTTAGGGCTTGTAGAGTTAGGATTTAATGTTCGACCATCATGTGGCAATTTTGTATCGCCTGAACAAAAAGAAGATGTTACACCATTGGTCCAGTTTTTGGAATCAAAGGGAATTATTATAAGAGGGTTGCATCAATTTGGATTACCCAATGCGGCACGAATCACAGTTGGTTTACCAATTCAAAATAAACGTTGTCTTGAGGCTATTGAAGAATTCTTATCGAAAAAAGGATTAAAAAAACAATGAAATCTGATTTATCGAATAAACGATGCGGAGCCTGTGAGGGTATTGGGTCTGCACTGAATTCCGAACAAGTTCTTCATCTCATGCCTCAATTGCATCATGATTGGCAAGCGAATACCAATAGTACAGCGCTCACACGCATCTTTCAGTTTAAAAACTACTATCATACCATGGCGTTCGTCAATGCCTTGGCCTGGATTGCACATCAAGAAAATCATCATCCCGATTTAATAGTCAGTTACAACAGATGCACCGTCACATGGAACACACATGCATTGAATGGTTTGTCCATGAATGATTTTATTTGTGCAGCAAAGACAGATGCACTCATTGTTGAAAAATAATCATGATTGATCAAATCCAAGAATTTTTTAAATCCCATGCATTTTCAGTTGTCGGTGCATCCAATGATCGACAAAAATATGGTAATAAAGTTCTTCGTTGCTACATGCAACACCATAAATCGGTATGGCCTGTTCATCCTGCACAAGATATGATTGAACATCTCCCTGTATTAAAAAGTGTTTTAGATTTGCCCGATGATGTTAAAAGCATTTCTGTGATTACGCCACATCGCGTAACTGAAAAAGTGGTTGAATTGGCAGGACAAAAAGGCATTCAAAACATCTGGATGCAACCCGGTGCTGAAAGTGAATTAGCTATAGAAAAATGTAAAGCCCTTGGCATCAATGTGATTGCGAAAGGACCTTGTATTTTGGTGTATTTGGGATTTAAAGACTAGGTCTTCTTTACAAACTCAGATTTAAGTTTCATGGGGCCAATACCATCAATTTTACAATCGATATTATGATCACCTTCAACTAATCGAATATTTTTAACCTTGGTCCCTACTTTCACCACACTGGAAGATCCTTTAATTTTGAGATCTTTAATCACGGTAATCGAATCACCATCGGCTAATACATTTCCATGTGCATCTTTAACAGTGAGCGTATCAAGCGCCTCATGATGTTTCTCTTCAATCGACCACTCATTGGAGCACTCAGGGCATATGAACAATTCACCATCTTTATAAGTGTATTGCGAATGACACATCGGACAAGCGGGTAATGTTGCGGTCATTTTTTTGGCTTCCTTAAGGTTCTTCACCTAATGTCATTTTAGGTTTAGGTATAAAATCAATTTTACTGAGTCCCATCCAAATGGCAAGACTACCCGCAACATAAATGGAGGAATAAGTTCCAATAATAATACCAATTGACAGTGCCAGTGAAAAACCTTGTAAACTTTCCCCACCAAGGAACAACAATGCCAAGACTACAGAAAGTGTTAAAAAAGATGTCATAATGGTTCGTGAAAGCGTTTGGTTAATCGAAAGATTCATAATTTCAATGGCCTCAGTTCGACGCACTTTTAAGAAGTTTTCACGGACTCTATCAAAAACCACAATCGTATCATTCAAAGAATAACCAATCACTGCTAATAATGCCGCTAATGCTTTCAAATCAAACTCAATGCCAAACCATGCAAACACGCCTAAAATCAACATGGGATCATGAATTAAGGCAATGGCAGAGCTTACCGCTAATCGATACTCAAATCGAATGGCAATATAAACCATGGTCGCTAAAACCGACACAATGACAGCAATCAATCCTTTGGTCGCCAGTTCATGGCCAATTTGTGGTCCAATATAATTGATTTGAGTAATATGGCCGTCTTTAAATGCCTGCTCTAATTGGTAGCGCACTTTATTTAGACGCGATTTTTCCAGTGAAGATAAACTAATTAAAACATCATGTGAATTTCCATACGCCATCACTTGCGGTTCTTTAATATTTAACTTGTTCAGCGTTGTTCGGATTTGGTCGATGTTCGCAACACTATCAAAACTCATTTCAACTTGTGTTCCACCGGTAAAATCAAGCCCCCAATTTAGCCCTCGAACGCCTAAGCCGACCAACGAAATTAACACTAGAATCACTGAAAAGATGGCGTTAAATTGACGCCATCCCATAAAATCATACTTTGAATTTGGATTAAACAATTCCATAATGAATTAAATTCCTATCGATAACTTTTGTACTTTACGACGACCATAAATGGCATTGACCATCGCTCGAGAATAGGTAACCCCTGAAATCATCGATGTGATTAATCCTAAACAAAGGGTAATTGCAAATCCACGTACAGGACCTGCCCCCAATGAGAATAAAATTAAACCAACAATAAATGAGGTCACATTGGCATCTAAAATGGTTGCGAAGGCACGCTCATACCCTGCACGAATTGCAGCTTGGACACTTAAACCATTGCGCAATTCTTCCCGAATACGTTCATTAATGAGGACATTTGCATCAACGGCCATTCCCAATGTTAACACAATCCCTGCGATGCCAGGTAATGTTAAAGTCGCCCCAATAATGGATAATAAAGAAACCAGGAATACTAAATTTAAAGCCAAAGCCAAATCGGCGATTAAACCGAATACTTGATAATAAACCAACATTAAAACCAAGACGATTGCCATACCCACAACCAAGGACATCATTCCCGCATGAATATTCTCTTGGCCTAACGAAGGACCAATCGTGCGTTCTTCAACAGTAAATATCGCCGTTGGTAAAGCACCTGAACGTAATAAGATTGCAAGTTTTGAGGCTTCTTTTGGATCACTTAACCCATTGATTTGGAAATTTCGTCCCAATGCACTTTGTATTACTGGCGCACTAATCACACGCTCATGTCGTTTTAACAACCGTTCTGAATGGCCATCGACAATGATTTCTTCAGATTTGGTTTCCACATAAAGAATCGCCATGTGATGGCCTATATTCTCACGGGTTACTTTGGAAAATGCTTGGTCTGAACCGGAGCTAATCGATACACTCACACTTGGCGAACCGGTTTGGTCATCAAAGCTTGATGTGGCACTGGTTATGGCATCTCCATTTAGCACCACTTCTTTTTTCAACAAGAGTGGACGTCCNNAGCAAACTTCCTGGAGGTACCACCCCAGTTTTTTCAGCCAATGTTGCATCATGTTGCTCATCGACCATATGAAATTCTAAGGTCGCTGTACCGCCTAAAATTGATTTAGCGCGAGCAGCATCCTGAATCCCTGGCAAATCGACAGCAATTCGATGATCGCCTTGTTGCTGCACAACAGCCTCTGCAACACCAAGTTCATTCACGCGATTTCTCAATATACTCATGGTTTGCTCAAGTGTGGCTTGTCGTAAATCCTGCAAATCTGCGATATTAAGTTTGAGTTGTAACCAACCATGGGTTTCATCAAATGTCGCTGTGATGGTTGAAAACTGCAATTGCAAATAATCAATGATTTCTTTTGCCATTTCAGGTTCACGCAAACGGATCAAAAGTCCTTGATGTGGTTGATATCGCATGCCGCTATAATAAAAATGTTTTTCACGCAACAATTGCCCTACTTGCTTTTGCAAATCCTCATAATGTCGTTTGATAACAGGTTGCATATCCACATCCAAAAGGAAGTGAACACCACCTTTTAGGTCCAAACCTAATTTCATGGGATTTGCACCAATTTTACGAAATGCATGAGGCATGGCAGAAACCAAATTCAGCGCCACATTAAAGTCATCCCCTAAAGCTTTTTGCAAAACATCTTTCGCATGCAATTGCTCGTCGGTATTTTTAAAGCGAACTAGAATGCTTTGGTCTTCAGTGCTTTGCACAGTGTCGTAATGCAGGGCATTGCGTTTCAAAACATCGATGGCCTGCGTTTGAATTTGCTCTACAGGCAAACTGCTCGCACTTGAAATTTCAACAACGGGAAATTCTCGATATAAATTTGGCCATGCATAGATTAAAGACAATGCGAATATACCCAACAGGGTGATGATTTTAAGGATTGAATTATGATTTGCCATATCTCACAACTTATGCTGATTTTTTAATATTATGAATCGTTCCCTTGGGTAAAACAGCACTAATGGAAGAACGTTGAACCATCATCTCAACACCTTGTTGCAATGACAATGTCACAAATTGTTCGTCCATTTTAACAATTTCCCCAATGACCCCACCTGCGGCAATCACCTCATCACCGCCCTTGATTTTGCCAATTAACTCTCGATGCTCTTTGGCACGTTTGGTTTGCGGACGAATGATCATCAAATAAAAAACTGCAAAAATCCCCAACATCATCAAAATGGATGTTAATGATTCTGTGTTTGATGTTGTGGTTGCTGCTGCGTACGCATCAGAAATAAATAACCCCATTATGCATGACTCCTAGTATACTTAAAAAAAACCTGTTGGACATCATAACGAGATTTTTTCAACACGTAAATGCGCGCGCCTGTTTTTTCCATTCCATCGATTTAATTTTACTCACAAAGCATTGATCAAATGCAATATGCTTTCCGGCGCACGCGATGCAACAAACATGTTATGCATCATCAAATAGCGTTGAGCCAACATTGGGGTATGTTGAAATAAATGATGCAGATATGCCCGCGTGAATCCTTGCTCGCATGATTCACATCTACAAGAAGCTTCTAATATTTGAAAATCCATAATATAAGCATCAGACACAATTGAAAACATGTTGCCGTCTGCGATGAAATATCCTGTATAGGCTTTATTGGATAAGACATCACTCACTAAAATATTTTCGGGTAAGCCTTTATCATATGCAATAAAATCAGGTTTTAACTTAGCTAAATATTCCAACATTTCATCAACGGGCATCTGACATTTTGCACCATCAGTGCCACGGTAACTAATCAGACCTGTACGAGTAACTGTTAAATTTCGCGCATCAATGATGAGCCT
>DDPL01000049.1:23121-33529 GCA_002342175.1 Legionellales bacterium UBA2469
AAAGGCAAGGCGTCCAATCCAAAATAAGTCAGCCCTGTACGCTGCCATTGTAGAGGCGTTAATGTTAAACCCGCGGTGGTATTTAAAATGGGGGCAAATATCGTATACATTTAGCTTCTCCTACAAAAATAAACACGCATCTCCATAACTAAAGAACCGATATTGTAAACGCACGGCTTCTTCGTAGACCTTCATCATTTGTGGATGCCCAATTAAAGCTGCAACCAGCATTAATAGCGTGGACTCTGGCAAATGAAAATTGGTTAAAAGTCCATCAATCACTTTAAAGGTGTAACCCGGTGTAATAAATAGATTTGTTAAGCCCTGTAGAGTCTTAAAATCATCTCGAGCAGCACTCTCTAATGCTCGCAATGAAGTGGTTCCTACTGCAAAAACACGTCGACCCTGTGCATGTGTTTGATGAATCTGTTGAACCAATTCTGGAGAGACCTCATACCACTCAAAATGCATCTCATGATCTTTTAATTCATCCACGCGAACCGGTTGAAATGTTCCTGCACCAACATGCAACGTCACAAAATCCATCTTCACTTGTTTTTTCTGAATTTTGTCCAGGAGAATTTGATCAAAATGTAAGCCTGCTGTCGGCGCGGCAACCGAACCGACATGTTTTGCATAAACGGTTTGATAACGCTCTAAATCACTTTCCTCATCTGGACGTTCAATATAGGGGGGCAGAGGCATGTGCCCTACTGAATGTAACATATCGACGATAGAACCATTGACCTCCACTTCAAAGAGATCATTTGAACGCCCTATAACTTGCATACGCCAGGATTCATCAATGATAATTTGCGTGCCTGGTTTAGCAGCCTTACTGGCTCGCATATGGCATAACATGGTTGTGTCTGTTAACAATCGTTCGACTAAAACTTCGACCTGTCCACCTGTTATTTTTTTAGCATAAAAGCGCGCGGGTAGGACTTTGGTGTTATTAAATACCAAAAGATCTCCAGACTGCAAATAATCGACCATATCCAAAACCTGTTGTCGATGGGTTATGATTTGTGTTTCTCTTTGAAAAACCAATAAACGAGAAGCATGTCTTGGATTAGTAGGATACTGTGCAATCAATTCAGCAGGTAAATCATAATGAAAATCTTGGCGACGCATATTATAAATGTTTTGAAAAAAGTGGCTAAATTTTAACTTCTATTCCGCCTGAACACAATATCCTGGGCACTATGAGATTTTTTATCTGAAAAACCCCATGGATGAATTCAGGGGGTTTTTCAGATCACTTAAATTAGATGTAGAAGTTAATATGTTTAGATTTCCTATCATAAGAAGTTAAATGCTTGACGATTTCTAAAATTCCCCCGCCTGTAACTCCAAATATAGGCCTAATTCCCCACTGTTCAATAACATATAGCAAGGCTTTAGAACCCTCATTGAAATTCATCCTAACATCCTGTTAACTGATGCTAAAATTACAATTATAGTTCAATCAAAATCAATTCATTTTAATGAGTGCATTTATATTCATGATTTTTTATAGAAAAAGTCTCTAAAATTAAAAAAAATCTTGCACATTTGGCCTGTATTGGCATATATTGTTATGAATTTTTACTAAAAAGGAACACAGATGTTAAAAAATAGACTATCTTTCGGAATCCTTGGAGCTATGGGACTGGCTTCTGTTGCCTTCGCTGCGCCAAAGCAAATGGTGACACATAACCATACTGATGTAGAATCAAATGCCTTCATTGATGGTATTATTGGCTCTCAATTTCCAACCAAGCCTTACTCAGATAACAAAGTATTTTGGGCTTCTGTGAAATTGGCATGCTTTGGCCATATTGATTCCCAGCATGAATGTCGTGCATTAGTAAAAATGGCAACCAATACTGATCATCCTGTTGAATTAGGTTGGATGACCATGAATTTAGTCACTGGAGAATTGAATCCTAAAACCATTAGTGGTAACGGATACCGTTTAGATGTAAATGGACCTGGTGAAATCACCTTGAATCTAGAATAAAAAAAGGCTATTTAAGAGTAATGCCAGTCAGTTAAGCCGACTGGCATTTTTTTATGCATTCCTTTATTTCATATTTGCCAGGCCTTCTTTTAACTACTCTAGGATAACTTCTCTCTCGCCTATCTGGTAATAAAAAAAAGCTCATGCCATTGAAGTTAAATTATTTATAACTTCAGGAATACAACCTGGAGAAGTTGCCGGCAACATGGTTAGCTCTCTAATAATAAAAGCAGCGGCTTGATTAAAACTAATTTGATTGGGTGCTATACCCTCTAATGAGTAAGCCATTCGAGCCATTTGAAACCCTGAAACACCCCATGGATGAATCCAGGGTTGTTTCAGCTAGCTTTTCTAGAATGCGGTATTGTGTCCCTTTTTTTAATTTTAACAACCAATGACGCTCAGTGCCTGTCGTTTGCCATTTATGAAGTAGACCTTCCGGTGACTTTTGATCACCAGATTTTGATCTTCTTTGTCAGATTTGCAAGCTTTTTTTGATTAACTGATCAGCATTACTCTTAAAGAGCCTTTTTTATTTACGTAAGACTGCTTGTACACCAAATAACTGTGCATAACCATGGCCTGTTGCATTGACGGTTATCCAGTTATCCGCATCGAGTTGTTGATATTTATTCACTTGGATATCTGAAACAGGGAAGAGATAACTATAACCGACATCAAACCCTAAATGCTCGCTAAATTGCCAATGGGCGCCCACGGCAATCGCCAATTTGTCTACATCAGGCAGTCGTGAATCTCTATCTTTATTATTGGTTGGGGTTTGGTCATATCCACCGCCCCAACGAAATCGCCATTTTTCTGTTAATTGATAATTCATACCAAAAGAAGCACGCACGGTGTTTTGATAATTTTGGTATGTTGTGGCACTGGTATACATGTACTCTAATTCACGCGGATTAACCACTTCAATATTGTTCAATTGAATCGAATTGAAAGACGACCAGATGGAATACACGATCGAACCCATCATATCAACTTTTTCAGAAACTTTTTGAAAAATACTGAAGGTATATATATCTGGAAATTTAATATTATTAGTACTTAACAAATCACTGCGAAGTTCAGCATCTGGATTCTCAAGATTGTTATCCGCCAATACGCCATTAATAGTAGAATGACCTTTAAATTGTTGTGTCACGCCATAATGATAATCAAAACCAAAACGAGTTCTATCTTGCAAGAAAGTGAACAGAGCGCCGACATGAAATCCAACCCCATAGGAAGTTCCATGATTTTCTAAGGGACTATCCCATAATGTCGCTGGCTTCGGTGGTGTCACACCATATTCTAATGCAGCAGGCGAACCGATGACATTGTTAAAATTAACATCAGCCCATTGAAAATCGACACCAGCACCCAATGAGAAATGTTTAGTGGCATATCCGGCAATTTCAGGGGAGACATCGACAACACGCAAAGAACTTAAAGTACCCGCGTAACGAAGCGGTGAATCATCACTCCAATTAGATGATAAACCATAAGGCACCAGTATACTTACTCCATAAGCAAACCTATCGCCTAGGGGCATGACCAAATGTAAATTTGGGACGATGGCTTCTCTTCCACCATCTAGGTTTTTAAATGTTTGTTGATAAGGTGGCAGCAATTCATCATTATTGATATTAATTTGATAAAAACTAGCTGTTCCGGAAAGATTTAGCGTTGGTGTGACACCAATACCACCTAGAACCAATTCCGGTTTTTTTAAAAGCACCATAGCGGCTGGGTTATACCATGCAACTGAAGCATCATGACCTTCGGCTGCAATACCTGCAGCAAAATTCTGTATCGCTGAAACACTGCCTTCGGTATATAAAGAAAATGCGCCAGCAAATGTCTGGATAGTCCAAAAACTCAATCCCATCCAAGATAAACGAAGTAAACGAATTTGAAAATTATTTGTCATATATTTGTTTTGTTGACAAAAATGAGCATCCATCATAATCGAAAGGATGTTATTGTCAACGCTTGTACCCTAAAATTTCTTTATTCTTACTCAAGAAAATGCTATTTTTAGACTATTGAAAACCCAGGTATTGAATATGCGTATCATCATCTCTAAATTCGGTGGAACCAGTGTTTCTTCACGTAAAACCTGGGATAATATTTTATTGATTGCAAAACAACATATCGCTAAAGGTTTATTTCCCGTTTTGGTTTGTTCGGCTAGAAGCCAAGCTTCCAATCAATTGGAAAAAATGATTCAATTGGCGATGCATCATGAACACTTAGGCCTTTTACAGGAGTTTATCTGTTCACACCAACAATTGGCAAAAGAATTAGATATTTCTGAAACCTGTATTTCTGCTGAATTGCAACAACTTGAACAATGGCTCACTGGAATTGCATTGCTTAAACACGTTCCCGCCAAAACACATGCGCAAATTTTAAGTTTGGGCGAACTGATGTCGACGAAACTGGGACATGCTTTTTTAAATCAACAAGGTTTAAATGTGCAATGGTTTGATGCAAGAGAGGCGATTCATACCGATATGAATCAAGACACGGAGTTTCAAAATTATTGCCAAGCCAGGTGTGTACCAAAACCAAATTCAAAATTGCAACAAAACATAAAAAATGGATCTGCAAATGCCATCATTACCCAAGGTTTTATTGGCGCAAATGCAAACCAAGAAACTGTCCTTCTTGGTCGTGGCGGATCAGATACTTCGGCCGCTCTTTTTGCTGCTATTTTAGAAGCTGAAAAATGTGAAATCTGGACCGATGTTCCGGGTATTTACACAGCCAACCCTCATCAACTGCCCCAGGCGCGTCTGTTAAAACAACTAAACTATGATGAAGCACAAGAAATTGCATCCATGGGTGCCAAAGTATTGCATCCATTGGCCGTGGGCCCTGTGCGCCAGGCATCCATTCCGATGGCCATCAAATACACTTGGAATCCTGAACATCCAGGAACCCTTATCACCTTGGATAGTGATATTGATGCCCCGCCTGTAAAATCTATTCAAATTAAATCAAGTATTTCTGTTGTGGCCATGGATAGCAATAATATGTGGCAACAAAGCGGTTTTTTAGCACAAGCTTTTCAAATCTTTGCCAAACATAAATTCTCGGTGAATCTACTAAGTACTTCAGAATGCCATGTGACAGTCTCTTTAGATGGTCAAGCCCATCAACGTGAATCACTTCTAACTTTAATCGACGACCTCAATACCATTTGCAAAGCAAAATTAATTGAGCCTTGCACGGCCATTAGCTTAATTGGACATCATATACGACGCATTCTACCTGAGCTTGGTTCAACTTTTGAGTTATTTAACGATCAACAAGTGCACTTAATGAGTCTTGCATCAAATGATTTAAGCTTAAATATTGTTGTTGATGAATCTAAAGCAGAAAAAATCACCCAACAACTACATCAATTGCTCATTGATAACAACCCTCAAAGTTACTATTACTCTAAGAGTTGGGAAGAAGAGTTTTCACCACCACCTGAAGCCCCAAAACCCTGGTGGATTGAAAAGAAAAATGAACTGATTGCTTATGGACAACAACATGCACCATGTTATGTTTACTATCCTCCTGTGGTCAAACAACGAATTCAAGAACTTAAAACTTTAACGCATATACAACACGTGCTTTATGCGATGAAAGCCAATGCAAATCCTGATTTACTAAAAGTACTTTATCAGGAACAGCTAAACTTTGAATGTGTCTCTAAGCAAGAAGTTGAACGTTTATTCCAACTTTTTCCAGACATTCATCCGAAACGCATTTTATTTACACCCAATTTTGCGCATCGCCAAGAATATGAATTCGCCATAGAAAAGCAAATCTTACTCACCATTGATAGTCTTTACCCTCTTCAACATTGGGGAGATTTGCTACAAAATCAATCCGTGGTTCTCAGAATTGACTCCGGTTTAGGTGCTGGTCATCAGAAATATGTATCCACCAGTGGTGATGAATCAAAATTCGGGATCAATCTTCATGATCTTGATGCCGCTCAATCGCTTATTAAAGCTAATCATATCCAGGTCATTGGGCTTCATGCCCATGCTGGAAGTGGCATTTTAGCAGCACAGCTTTGGTCAGATACCGCAGAAATCCTACTTGCACAATTAATTCACTTTCCAAATGTACAGTTTATCAATTTAGGTGGTGGATTAGGTATCGCTGAACGTCCTGGACAACAACCTTTATCTTTAGAAACCCTTAATACTAATCTTGGTCCTTTCAAAGAATCTCATCCTCAAATTGAGTTTTGGATTGAACCTGGACGTTTTTTAGTTGCTGAATGTGGGGTTATTTTGGCACGTGCCACTCAGGAAAAATTTAAAAATAAGGTACGCTTTGTGGGAATCGATGTGGGCATGAATTCACTGATTCGCCCCGCTTTATACGGTTCTTATCACCACATCACCAATCTTTCCCGAATGGATGACGCACATAAGAGTTTTGCTCATGTGGTTGGCCCAATTTGTGAATCATCCGACACTTTAGGATATGATAGAATGTTACCGCGAACCCAAGAAAATGATATTTTTTTAATTGCCAATACAGGGGCATATGGTTACTGCATGAGTTCTCATTATAATCTTCGCGATCCTGCACCTGAACATATTTTTAACCATGGATAGTGCAGCTCGCCTTAGGGCTCTTGATCCACAAACCTCTTTTATTGTGCAAGCCCCTGCGGGTTCAGGTAAAACCGAACTGCTCACACAGCGTTTTTTAGCGCTATTGCCAACAGTAGAGGAACCCGAACAAATCCTCGCACTGACCTTCACTCGAAAAGCCGCACAAGAAATGCGTCATCGTATTTTAAATGCACTACAACAAGCTCATCAACAAACACCTTTACACTCACCGCATCAAACACAAACACGTGCGCTTGCTAATGCGGCATTGCTTCAGTCTAATCGAAAAGAATGGGATATTCTACAACACCCACAACGTCTACAAATTACCACCTTCGATGCTTTTTGTGCACGCATTTATCAATCAATTCCTCGTCATGAAGAAGCAATTTTTCCAAATTTAACCGCACACCCAGAATATTGTTACCAAAGAGCCATTCAAAAATGGTTTGACATTTGTCGCGAGCATCCTGCTTTTCAGGAATCGCTGGAAGCCCTTTTGCATCAAACACAAAATCGCATTGATGAACTTTTTAAACAAATGACTAGCCTTCTTTGTAAACGAGATCAGTGGATGTATTGGATTCATGAAATGGCAAACGCATCGATTCAATCTCATCAACAAAATTTGCAAGCTTTAGCAGCAATGGTTTGGGAACCATGGGAAAAATGCCTACCCCAACGCATTCAACGTGATTTGATAAGTTTGATTCAAACCACGCTGCCCTACTTACCTCATCATGACTTTGAGTGTTTAAAGTCCTGGCAAGAATTTGCCATCATTTCATCTGAACAAATATTAGCCCTTCAATCTTTTTTGTTGACTAAAGATGGCTCCTACCGAAAAAAATGGAACCTCACCAAAAAAGACTGTCCGACAGATATTTATTTTGATATCCAAAACAAAAGCACATCATTACTTGAAGAACTCGAAGCACACCCTGATTTTCAACACTTGCTCAACACCCTGCCGCATTTACCACACCCTGAATGCGCACAGATGAATATACAAACCCTTCAACCTTATTATCAGTTATTACCCGTTCTTGCGGCATGTTTACATATGGAATTTGCTGAAGAAAATGCAACCGACTTTATTTACATTGCTCAACAAGCCTTGGTTGCGATGCGTGAAAATGATATTCATCTTTATTTTGATGCCCACCTAGAACATTTGCTGATTGATGAGTTTCAAGATACTTCCACGCAACAAATTCAATTTATAGAACAACTCACACTCGATTGGTCTAACCATCCCCAACGCACTTTATTTGTCGTGGGAGATCCCATGCAGTCCATTTACCGTTTTCGTAGTGCAGATGTGGGTATATTTCTAAAAGTTCAACAACAAGGACTTCCCCAAGTTCAATTAGAGCCTTTGTATTTACAACAAAATTTCCGTTCAGCTCCACGATTGATTCATACACTCAACGCCCAGTTTGAGCATATTTTTCCAAAACAAGAAAACATCATGTTAGGCGGTGTTTCGTTTCGACATGCGCACCCGGCACGTCCAGAAAATCCCGACAGCAATCTTTTTGCACATTACTTTTTAACGCCTGAAGCGCAAACTACTAACATTCTAGAGGTGATTAAAGAAGCGCGCCTTATTCCCAAAACATCTGTGGCGATTCTGGTGCGAAACCGGCATCAATTGCCTATGATTTTGGATGCACTCAAAACCCAAAACCTCCCTTTTCAGGGCGTTGACTTAACCGCACTTGGAAAGTTACCCCATATTCGTGATGTTTGGAATGTCACCCAATTATTGCTCAATCCTAACGAACGCCTTCATGAACTGGTCGTATTACGCAGCCCATTTTGTGGTTTTAGCATGGATGTACTGCAAATTTTAGCGCACGCCTCGTCAAAAAATACACTGTTCAGTCGACAACATTTATCTTTGCTCACGCCAGAAAACCAAACACGTTTTATACATATCCTTGATGCAATTGAAAATGCGAAACGTTCACAGTTTCAAAAGCCATTTATGGAAACCTTACAGTGCCTATTACAAGATTTAAGAATTGATGAAATATTTTCAGCCACACAACAACAAGAACTGCGAAAATTTTACGACATTATTGATACTTTTTGTGAAAAACACACTTGGCCTGATTCGGCACAAATTCAAGATATGCTCGATCAAACTTATATAGCCTTGAATGAAGGTATTGAATTACAAGTGATGACCATTCATAAATCCAAAGGACTTGAATTTGATTGGGTCATTATTCCCAATATGGGCGATTCTAATAAACCCTCCACACCAAACTGGTTTGAATGGATTCCGTTATCCAATCACAGATTCTCATTGCCTGCATTTTGTTTAAGTGCACATGATGAATGTGTGAATTTATTCAAATGGTATGAAAACCAACACAGCATACATGAAAACCAGCGCTTATGTTATGTGGGATTAACCCGTGCTAAATTTAGACTATATTTATTTGATGATAAAGAAAAGCCTCAAAAAAATTCATTCCGAACTTTATTCCCTACAGATTTTTTTACATTTAAAGAAAATGTTGTCTCACTTGATATACTCCCAACACACAGTGCATTAAAGCGACGCCCTTTGAGTGTAAACCTGTCTAAAGACAAAGAGATAAAAACTACTTTTTTAGAAACGGGCGCGCCTTTTCATAATGCTCATGAAATTAAACATTTGGGTATCGCGTTGCATCGCTTATTACAATGGATTTGCGAGCATCATCCCAGAGATCTTAAAGAAATTCCTTGGCAACTTGCAGAATATCATTTAAGGCAAAATGCGATACAAACACCTTTTATATCCTATATTCAACAACTCATTTCTCAATTTTGGCATTGTCCAACTGGCCAGTGGATAAAACAAAAACATACATTTGAAAAAAATGAGTATGCCATATTGGTTAAAGATGAAGGGATTGTTCGTGAACTTATTTTAGATCGCACCTTTATAGAGGATAAACAATTATGGATTATTGATTTTAAAACCTCCAGCGAACATACGGAGGCCAAACAACAGTATATCAGACAGCTCAATCATTATGCCACACACATGCAAAAAGTATATCCAAATCATCACATTCATTGTGGTTTGTACTTTTTAACCACCCAATACTTTCATCAATGGGCTTTTATTGAAACTGAAAGTCCTGTTTGCATCTAGTGAAACATCCTTTGCAAAACATAAAATCTAGTAATGTTTCAAAATAAAAAAAGATGCGATTTACAAAAAAAAGCTATCATCAACCTTGAGTAAATCGTTGTTTTTAAACGTAATAAATGTAATATAATACGATATGATTTGAGTTAGGAAGATTCATCGCCGTTATTGTAAAATCATACAACGTGCAGATGGATACGATTATCAACTGGTAGCCACAGGAACGGAATAGGTATGCTACCCCTCCCCGGCAAGAATGCCGTGGTTTTCCGAGCATATTTGATGAGAAAAAATAATAATAAATTAACTCCTTATGAAATATTGGCTGGATTGTTTATGGTTGGACTTGGGTTTAGTGCTCAAAGTAATACAATCGGTCACCAAGCCCACCCAGGAGAGATGGCAAGTAGTTGGTATGACGATGATGTTCCAACGCCCCAAATGAAGAAAAATAAACCGAATACCCATAAGATTTCTTCAACTTCAAATAAAAAACTACACAATACGAAACAGCATGTGTCGCACGCTAAAATAAAAAAACATTATTCAAGGTCAACCTTAAAACATGCTAAAGTAAATCATTACAATGCTCAGCGCACTCATCACACCCCAATTAAAATTAAGCACAAT
>DDPL01000050.1 GCA_002342175.1 Legionellales bacterium UBA2469
TACAGCAAAAAATGGACTTGACCACGCAGTATTAGGCGCTTGGTTTGAATCATACAAAACAATCCTGTCATTTTTTTTTAATTATATCTTAATTGATTTGCAATTAAATCCAGAATAATTACATAATAAAAAAAATTATCCACTTGATTGATGGACCATCCCATGTGTTATTCTGCCTCTGCAAGCTTTATGACCAGCGCTGTTTTATTCTCATCAGGCATATATACCATTTATCAAGCTCTCAAGTATCACCCTTCTTATTTTTATATTGCATTAATTCCTATTTTTTTTGCCATTCAGCAAGCGACTGAGGGCTTAATTTGGCTCACTCTGGAATACCCTGCACTCAACATTCAATTCCTTGAAAAGCTTTACCTGTTTTTTGCATTCTTTTTTTGGCCCAGTTATATTTCATGGGCTACATATAAAATTGAGATTCAACCAAAAAAACAAAAAAAGTTATTAGTCTGCTTGATTTTAGGTCTTATTCTGGGAGTTAGCATTTATATACCAATCTTATTTGGATGGATTCATTTCAAAGCATTTTCGTTACAACATTCGATTTGTTATAACGTCCATATTGACGACATCAAACTATACATATACTCCCTTACTTATCTAAGTATTTTATTTATAGTAACCTTTATTTCTTCGAATAAAAAATTGCGAATATTTGGAATTTTTGTGTTGATTGCATTTATCACAACCATGTATTGTTTTCGATATGCATTCGCATCAATATGGTGTTATATGGCAGCAATAACTTCCATTTACTTGTTTTATGTTATCCCTCGCAAAAAAGAAATTCAAAAACATGGCAAAATATGATTAAATCCGTTTTTTATTAAAGCTTGTGTTAAAACAAAGAATTAATATCATCATTTCAAAAATTCAATTGTCGATTTAATGTGATTCTTAAACACCCTATGGATGAATCCAGGGGCTTTTCGCCGCATTTTGGTAAAATATTCGATATGATAGGGAGGGACTTTTTAGTCCCTTTTATATTTGGATAAAAATTTAAACTTTATAAAACGATTAATGCGAATACTTACCCACAGTTTTTGTGGATAACCATGGGTATAACCCTTGAATTCAAATGGATAAACCTATATTCGGGCTTTGTATGGACTGGATAATCTCGGAAACAGAAGCCTCTAAAGGATGTTGTTCTCCTATCAAACAAGTGTCATTAGAAATGTCAAAATCGACATTCTTTTTATCTTTGCAAATTTGAAAAAAGAATGCGGGGCCAACAGTTGCTCTTTCTTTTAGAATGACATCTTCCGGATTTAAATTGCGTTCAATTAAATCACGTGCGGAACGTGTGCGAAGAAGTTCAAGGTATGATGATTTGCCCACAAAAACAGTCGTTTTTTCTAAATTCTCTGGAATGGTTTTAGCGTAAGTTAATGCAAACAACCCCTCTATAATCACAAAATCGGAAGGATGAACCTCTTCAAAAGTTAATCTTCGATTGGTTGGAAAATCAAAAATGGGTTTTATAATAACATGCCCTACATTTAATAATTCTAAATGATGTGTTAATAAATCTAAATCGTACTTTTCAATTAGATCAAAGTTTTCTGTACGTCGAAAATGCTCGATATCTGTAATATGAGCTGGAACTTCGATAAAATAATCATCCATGGATAAATGTAAGACCGATAAACCCTCGGACTGCATTCGAGTAAATAACATTTTGGCCAACGTTGATTTGCCAGAACCTGATGCACCACCAATAAAAATAATTTTCATAATTTGCTTACAAAAGCATCATTATTAATGTGTTTAATGATTTAAACAAGTGATTTAATGAAATAATTTTAAACTAAGTTTTCTAAAACATGATTAATTCTTTCATCAATAGATGGATGTGTACTAAATTTAAATTTAATTGGGCAGCGATACTTAAAAAATGCACCGGCATTTTTTAAGTATATTATTCATGCATCATCTGATCTAATTTTAATAATGTTCGACCAAAAGCCTGCGGAGATGCTTGAAAGTAGTTCACAGGAATTAGCTCTACTTCATATTCTATTTGTTTAAAATAATCCGAACAGTGCTGAACTAGCTTAAATAATAAAAATAATTAAAGCACCCGATGAAAAATACATTTTTTAAAACCATCTAATCAACGACTTTTACAGCACCATTAGCTTTATTTGCTGTTTGCTATACCAAACCTATTCTTCATTCATACCATGAAAGCAAAAAACACGAAGAAAAAATGAAAAATTATTACGAAAAACAGAATATCACGCCAGTCGAGTCAACCATTTGGTCTAGATTTAAGAATGCTTATCTTCCGTTATTCCCTCTCATACCTGAAAATAAAACACCTTATTGTGTATGGCCTCGGCAAGAAAACCATAAACGAGGCTAAAGACCTCGTAAAACGACCAGGTCTTTTTTTTAAACTAAAGGATGATAGATTCCAAAAACGGTAAAATATATGGTATATTTAGTTTTTAATTAAATTATAATCATATCGTGGAAACAAGCATTTATAATAAAAAATCACATTATTATGATTTCATATACTCTTGGAAAAATTATAAGACCGAATCAATAATTCTTGAACAACTGATTAAAAAATACAAACGTTCATCTGGCTCTGAATTACTCGATGCAGGATGCGGAACAGGCTCCCATTTGGAACATTTACAAGATACGTTTTCTGTTATGGGAATTGATATCAGCGACTGTTTATTAAAAGAAGCTAAAATCAAAAATCCAAATATGCAATTTAGACAATGTGATTTTATTCAAGTTAATTTTGCAAAAAAATATGATGTTATTCTTTGTCTTGGTAATTCGATTGGCTACACCAAAAATTATCATAATTTACAAAAAACCATTAAAAGCTTTTCAAAACATTTAAATCCAGGTGGATTGCTTTTAATTGAGCCGTGGTTCCAAGAGCAGTATTATCATGATAACTCTTCGTTAATTAAAACATATCATCACGATGATATTAAAATTGCTCGACTTACTGAGTTTCGCAAAAAGGGAATTGTTTCTCTAGTCAATATGCACTTTTTACTTTCCGAGGCTGGCAAAACTGTTCAGCACTGGGATGAATTGCATGAAATCGCTATGTTTGATAAAAACGATTACCTACAACTCATGACGGAAAATGGTTTAGAATCGACTTATGTAGAGAATGGTTTAATTTCATCCGATGCACATAGCAAGAAACCTGCTTCTTGGTATGAGTCCGATAAAGGCTTATATATTGGGATTAAATCTATATAACAATGGGGCAAATTATGCCCCTATTGTATTTAGTGATTTTATTTCTGTCCGATACCAAAATGCGGCGAAAACCCCTTGGATTCATCCATAGGCTTTTCACCGCATTTTGGTAAACAAATAATCATTAAAAAAGAATAGACAATTCCCATCTATCTATGGTGGAATAATATGGTTAATATTTTCAAGGAATGATTTATGTTTTTAAGAACAATTGGATTTTTAATCTTCAGTTCTCAATTGGTATTTGCTGCTAGCGTCCCCAAAGAATGTCCACATACTAGAAATTGTAACACTGATGTCGATTGTCGTATTTATGGAGCAAAACACAATTGTCATAGTATTTGTGTTCGTAAAACGTTAACAGATAAAGAAAAACATGAATATGCATGTCCTCAACAATGTTTATGTGGTCCAGAAGACAAGAGTTATTTTTTTGGTTTGCCTCTACCTGCAAAAAATTAGTCACATGTAGGTTTTGATATGTATATTGTGGTAATTGACCAAGGAACGAGTAGTACTCGTGCGATGTTGTACAATTTAAAAGGGAAAATCATAACCCAAAGTGTCTATCCCTTGACGCAATATTATCCTCATCCTGGATGGGTTGAGCACTGTCCTGAAGAGATCTGGCAACATACTATCAAAGCCTTAAAAAACATCTGTTCTCAATTTAAACCTTCTGACATTCTTGGGATTAGCATTACCAATCAACGAGAAACAACTCTTTTATGGGATAAAAAAACAGGGCGTTGCCTTTCAAAAGCCATTGTCTGGCAGGATAGAAGGACCCAAAAATATTGTGATCTTCTAAAAGAATATAATCCGAAAATTCGTGAAAAAACTGGATTAACATGCGATCCTTATTTTTCAGCAACAAAAATTAAATGGCTTCTCGATAAGCATCCCTCATCAAAGGATATTTTATTTGGAACAATTGATACCTATTTATTATGGCGTCTTACGAATGGAACATCGCATAAAACTGATATCACCAATGCCTCACGTACACTTTTATTAAACATCCACACACTTACATGGGATGAGGAATTACTAAGTATTTTCCAAATACCATCGCATATTTTACCTGAAATTTGTTCTTCTGATGCGTATTTTGGTGACATTGACCCTTCATTATTAGGATTTTCATGCCCAATTCTTGCAATAATTGGGGATCAACAATCAGCGCTACTGGGTATTGGATGCACCCAACCGGGCGATATTAAAGTAACATATGGAACCGGTGGGTTTGTCATGTTAAATACTGGGACTATTCCATTTTTATCTGACCATGGCCTTCTGACCACCATTGCCTATCAGATTAACAAGCAAATATATTATGCGCTTGAAGGAAATATTTATGATGCCGGCTCTTTAATGACCTGGTTAAAAGGTCAGATAGGTTTTATTGAAGATTATCAAGAAAGTATAAAACTCGCATCATCTATTGATTCATCTGAGGGAGTCATTTTTATACCTTCATTTTCAGGGATCGGCGCACCACATTGGATATCCAATTGCGGGGCTTCTTTTCAAGGACTATCGCGAACCACCACAAAAGCCCATCTTATCAGAGCTGTGATGGAATCCATTGCATTTCAAACCTATGATATTTTGAAAACCATGGAAAACGATACGCATCTTCCTATTCAAAAGTTACGAGTTGACGGTGGAATGATTCATAACCATTGGTTTATACAATTTTTAAATCAATTATGTGGCAACATCATCCACATTCCCAACACATTTGAGAACACCTCAAAAGGGGCTGCTTTGATTTCTGCACTTTCTTTTGTTGATGAGAAGAATATTCATGAATTATCTTTAAAATGGCAAAAAGAAACCTTACTTAACAACCCGGCATGTCCTAAGGCAATGATTTCATATCAAAATTGGCAAAAAGAAATCCAAAAAATTAAATTAAACCCATAGAATCTATAAAAAAAACACTAAAACCAGTTATGTTAAAACTCTTTAGAAATG
>DDPL01000007.1 GCA_002342175.1 Legionellales bacterium UBA2469
AAAATATTAACCATTCCTCTGGAAGAACACTTCTACATACAGATGGGATCTCAAAAAATTAAGCTCATTACGTTTGCTACGCCTGAGCCCGGAAACATCAAATTTGGAATTGAAGCATCAAGAGATGTAAAAGTACATCGCGAAGAAGTTTATCAGGTTATTCAAAAACAAATTGAAGACATCGAATAAAAAAAGGGCATCTTCGATGCCCTTGGATTTGTTCTATATTGTCACATCCTTTTTAAAACGCTCGCCATATTGATTTGCAAGCTGCACAAATAACTCATTTAACTGTTCTTTTCCAAACTGTTTCGCGTAGTGCATAGGACCTCTTCGAAACGGTGCAAAACCCGTTCCAAACAACATTCCCGCATCCAGAAGATCAGCATCTGCAACCACCCCCTCTCTTAAGCAAAGTGAAGCTTCATTAACCATACGCATAATTAAGCGTTGTGCAATGTCTTGCGGAACATGTGTTCCTTGAGGTAAAACATTTTTTTGAGCCTTTCCAGCTTTATAACGATAAAAGCCTTGGCCTGATTTTTTGCCTAAATGTCCCAAAGTCACTTTTTCTTGCAATGTTCGAGGAACTGCTCCGCCAAAATGATGTGTTAAATTTTTTGCAACGGCCAAACAAACATCCATACCGACTGTATCAGCAAGCTCAACAGGTCCCATCATCATCCCAAAATCTTTTGCAGCTTTATCGATGATTTCTGGTTTAACGCCTTCATCAAGTAACGTCATGCTTTCTAATAAATATGGCATTAAAACGCGATTCACTAAAAATCCAGGTATTGATTTTACTGGCAATGGTAAACGTCCAATTTGACCAATAAAAGCATATGCCTTTTCAAGAATATCTTGAGCGGTGTGTTCCGAATGCACCACCTCTACCAACTCCATCATTGCAACAGGATTGAAAAAATGAATTCCTACCAAACGACTTGGATTTTTCATGACTTGCATAATTTCATCAAGTGGGATACTAGATGTATTGGTTGCAAGAATGGCATTGGGTTTGGCATGTTTTTCTAAATGTTGGAATATCTTTTGTTTAACATCTAACTTTTCAAAAACCGCTTCAATGATCACATCGGCTCGTGAAACACCGTCACCTTGTGGATCTGCAATCAATTTATCCATTGCCCTTTGCACTAAATAAGGCTTTTTTAATCGTTTTTCAAATAATTTCTTGGCTCTAGCAATCGCTGGTGCAATATTTGAATAACTTTGATCTTGTATAGTAACGGTGATTCCTTTTAGAGCGCACCAGGCAGCAATATCACCTCCCATAACGCCAGCTCCAATCACATGGACATGGCTTGCTTTATAAGATACTTCTTTCGCAAAACCTTTTAGGCGATCTTTTAAAAGAAACACTTGAATCAAGTTTGATGAGGTTGGATGTTGAAAAACCAAATTCAGGGCAGATTCCGTTTCAACCTCATAGGACTTTTGTCCTTTATCATAATATTTTTCCCACATATTCACCATCGCATACGGCGCAGGATACTGATCAGGATTAAGCTTCGTCGCAAGCTTTTTTTTCATTAGATTGGAAAGTATTGGACGTATTATTTCTGCATTGCTTAATTTTTGTAAAAATGAGGGTTGGTGTTTAGGAGGTTGTTTTTGGATAAAAAATTCAGCCGCTCTTTTTAACTGCCGAACAGGTACCACATCATCTACTATTCCCAGTTCTTTAGCTTTTTTAGCCGGCAAAGCGGAACCTGTTAGCATCAGTTGCGATAATGCATCAAATCCGCCGATTAATTGAGGCAAACGAACTGTTCCTCCCCATCCAGGATTAAAACCCAGTAAAACTTCAGGTAATCCAATTTTAGTCTCAGCGCGTTCAGATGCAATTCGATAACGGCAAGCTAATGAAAGTTCAAATCCGCCGCCCATACAAAAACCATCAATCAATGCAATCGTCGGTATTGTCAATTGTTCAATACGATTAAAAACAGATAAACCCTTTTTCAAAAAATCACGAACCTGCTCCGGCTGTTCGAAAGAAGAAAAAACATGAATGTCAGCGCCTGCAATAAATCCATTCGCTTTTAAGGAGTAAATGACCATACCCTTTAATGAAGTATCATTCGCAATTTTTTGAATGAGCATATTAAGCTCATCTAAAACATCAGGATTTAAGGTATTTGTGGATGCATCAAGGCAATCTAAACCTAACCATGCAACATGTTGTTTATCAACAATATACGTCCAATTTTGCAGATGATTTTTAACCATATTAAATCTCCTTAACCGCTTCTAAATACATTGCGCCGCCTTGACCACCACCAATGCATAATGATGCAATCCCTTTTTGCAATTTGTTTTGACGTAATAAATGCAATGTATGCAATACGATTCTCGCCCCAGACGCTCCAACTGGATGTCCTGCAGCAATTGCACCACCCTGAATATTTAATTTCTTTTTATTGAAATCACCTAAATCATATTTCAATTTCAATACATCTTTAGAATAAGCTTTGTCATCCCAAGCAGCAATGCAAGCTAAAACCTGTGCTGCAAATGCCTCATTGATTTCCATCACATCCACATCATCAAATTTTAATTGATGTCTTTCCATGATTTGACTAATTGCATGTACAGGCCCCAATCCCATGTGTACAGGTTCTAAAGCACTCCATTGTGAATCAATCAACTTGCCTAAAACAGGCAATTGATGTTTTTTTACAGCCTGTTCACTGGCAAGTAATAACATACATGCACCATCAGAGACTTGAGAACTATTTCCAGCAGTGACCATCCCATATTTTTTATCAAAGACAGGTTTTAATTTTGCCAGGCCCTCTAAATTAGAATCTGCTCTAAAGCCTGTATCATGTGTATAAACATTGCCATATGTATCAATAATTGGACTCACTTCAGTCATTAATTGCTTTTCATAAGCAGACGCTAGTTTTAAATGGCTTTCCATAGCAAATCTATCCATTGCCAAGCGGTCGATTTGAAATTTATAAGCAAGTTCTTCTGCAGTTTGTCCCATATTCATTCCAATTAAAGGATCACTTAATCCACGTAACAATCCAAAAATAGGAATTAAAAAATTAGGCTTAAATTTTACAAGCACTTTCGCTCTATCTTCTAGACCTTTACATGCCATCCATTTACCTAACCAATCTGCCATGGCTAAATCAAATAAAATGGGCGCGCGACTCATGGCTTCTGTTCCGCCAGCCAAAACCAAATGAGAACGACCAAGACTAATATTTCTAGCAGCGGTATCAATCGATTGCATCCCTGATGCACAATTTCTCATCACTGTAAATGCAGGCACTTTATCTCCACATCCTAAGCGCATGGCAATCACTCGAGCAATATTCGCTTCATCAGGACCTGGCATTGCTGCACCGACAATCACTTCATCAATTAGATAAGGTTCTAAAGGAACTCGTTTTAAAAGTGCTTGTCCACACTGAACAGCTAAATCAGAAGCGCTAAATGCACCCACACCTTTGGCTTTTAAAAATGGCGTTCTAGAACCATCAACGATATAAACGGGAGAATTTGATAGAGAGGCTTTCGATTTCACGGTAACTCCTTAACCAATAAAATACAGCTCAAGCAATTATAACAGCATAGAGATCATCGAGTTCTATTTCAAGAGATTTAAAAATTTTGTTGACAATTTTTTCACATACGAGGAATATGCGTTTTTCTTACAAATATTATTTTTTTCAAGGAGTTATTTGAAGATGTATAAGGCTTTACAATATGGTTTTTTTAAATCTCTAACCCGAGAATATTATACCCATCCACAGCAACATCTGAAGTTTCTTCTTACACGTCTTAATTATCTACCTGGATTTGTAGAAGCAAAATCAAAATCGCTTATCTCGGCTAATGATTTTTCTAGTCATTCTGTAGAACTCATTGAAATGACACTGAAAGAAGTATTCTCGTCTTCTCACCATCATAATGCTCTGATTGCATTAGAAAAAAAGCAATTTACACTTCATGAATTGTTATCTGCAGATCCCAAAACACGCTCTGATTACTTATATCAACTAAAAACCTCTAAGACTGGGGAGATTCCTATGCTATCTGAACTCACAAAATATCAAAAAGATAAAATGACATTTTGTACTGATAGCGCATTAGCAAACTTTACACGACCTAAATTTTAAACATTATGCATTCACATCGCACCTAGATAAGAATGCTATTCATTTTTTTAAAATTATTTTTCATGAAAACATTGACCGCACCATTAATCCTGCTATAATCCCAACCACTTCTGGAGAGATGGCCGAGTGGTCGAAGGCGCTCCCCTGCTAAGGGAGTATGGGAGAAATCTCATCGAGGGTTCGAATCCCTCTCTCTCCGCCAAAAATATGAATGA
>DDPL01000055.1:0-16229 GCA_002342175.1 Legionellales bacterium UBA2469
TTCTTGCATATCGATGAGGTATTGGGGGTGATGTTTTTCACGAAAACCGATGAGTGTTTTTCCTTTTTTGGCCACATGTTTAACCCCTAAACGGGCTTTGCGACGGTAATGCCAAATGGTATCTTGAAGCGCGGGCAACGTTTCTTCCGGTAACCCTCCGCCCATTTTATCCATCAGTTGTAGCCAATGTTTTTGCTTAAAATGAACTTGCCCTTCAGCAGACAAGTGTTGTAAAGAACAACCACCACAAGTGCCAAAATGAGGACATTTGGGTTCCACACGTTCATTTGAAGCTTTGATAACCTCTGTAACTTTTGCTTCATCAAAGTCTTTCTTACGTTTAAGATATTGAATGTGAACAACCTCTTGGGGTAAAGCACCATCAACAAAAACCACCTTGCCATCAATTTTCGCAATACCGCGACCATCATGTGACAAATCAATAATATCTATATTTTCAGCAACTTCTACAACTCTCATCACTTTTCCTTACAAAGACGCCATGATTGCATCAACATCTTCAATTGATAACTCAACAAACTGCCCGCGATTTAACCATCTAGGCATTTCAATGGGACCATATTTCACACGGATCAATCGGCTCACTTCAACGCCTTGAGATTGCCACAATCGACGTACCATGCGATGACGCCCTTCTTTTAATGTGACCAAATACCAACTGTTGCTGTTATCGCCACCTTGTGGCACCACACTTTCAAATTTGCCTTCGCCATCATCTAATTGAACGCCAGTCTTGAGATTTTTAATCATCTCATCGTTGACATGACCAAATACGCGCACTGCATACTCACGAACGTATTCATATTTCGGATGCATCAATTGATTGGCCAATTCACCATTGTTGGTAAACACCAATAATCCACCGGTATTGATATCCAAACGTCCGATTTGCACCCATCGTCCATGGTTTAAGCGTGGCAATTTATCAAATACGGTTCGTGGATGAAATGGATCATGACGACTGGAGATTTCACCTAAAGGCTTGTTATAAAGTAAAATTCGGGTTTTTGCTGTGACTTTTAGGGGGTTATCAATTAAACGCCCTCTTAAATTGATTTTATCATTAGCCGTTACTGTGTCGCCTAGAACCGCAGTTCGGCCATTGATTTGCAACAGTCCTTGTTCAATCCAACGTTCCATTTCTCTGCGTGAGCCATAGCCTGCCTGGCTTAGGACTTTTTGCAAACGCTCTGAACTCATAGGTGTTACTCCGTTTGTATCATGGGTAATTCATCGAGAGTCGACAAATTAAAATAATCTAAAAAAGTGGTGGTGGTTGCATACAATGCTGGTTTTCCAGGAGAATCTTTATGTCCGACCACTTTAATCCACTCGCGTTCTAATAAGGATTTTATCATATTGGGGGCAACCGCTACGCCACGACGATGTTCAATATCCGCACGTGTTACGGGTTGATCATAAGCAATAATTGCCAAAACCTCTAACAAAGCTTGAGAATATTTGCGTGGCTTTTCCGCCCAAAGACGCTGAATCCATGGTGCGAATGCCACACGAGTCTGCAGGCAATAACCACTGGGTAAATGTTTAAGTTCCAAAGCATGATGTTGGTAACGATCCATCAATTCTTGCAAAGCACACAAGATGGCATCTTGAGAAACATTAGGAAAATCCGATAAAATATCCTCTAGTTTTGCCAACGCCAATGGCTCTCCTGATGCGAAGAGCAAACTTTCTACCACCGTTGTTAAATGATAATCACTCATATGGGTGCCTATATTATCATGAGATTCGATTTAACCATAACAAATCGTTCCATTCTGGTTGAGACAAGTCAATTTGTTTGCTTTTTGATAATTCTAAAATAGCTTGAAAAGAAATGGCAATGTCCAAACGCTCACTGGGTTTTGAGCACACCCGGTGAAAAGGTTTAGGCACATGCATCTCTAAAGCCTCATAAATGGCGTGCATGCGATCGGACAACGTCATTTTAGGACGCTCCACTTCATGTTCTTTCTGAAAACCTTTCTTTTTAACCACATGTCGATACGCATGTATCAATTCAACGACGGTTGCATCTGGAAATGGTGGCGGTGGTAGTTCTTTGGATGAATTCACTTTTACAGGCCACACATCGCGATTCCAACGCGGCCGTTCATCCAGAAACTGTGCGGCATTCTGAATAATCTCATAATCTGTCAGTTGTTTCACCAATAAAGCTCTGGGATCTGCCTCGTGAACCTCTTCTGTGGGAGGCTTTGGCAGCATCATTTGTGATTTGATTTGTAATAATCGCACTGCCATTAATAAATAATCGGGGGCAATTTCAAAACGATGTACATTCATCATTTTTAAATACTGCACATATTGTGCCGCAATCAATGCCACAGGGATGTCTAATATATCAATGTTTTGTTTGCGAATTAGGTACCACAACAAATCCAAGGGACCTCGAAATCCTTTGGATTCAATCCATAAAGGTGGCGTAGGAACATACAGGTTTTCTGGAATCTCAAAATCCAGAATCTGTTCGATATCCTCATGTCCCACCGATTGATGTTCGTCCATACCTAATAGTTGATTCCTATGACTTCACGCACTTCCACTAAGGTTTTTTCAGCTTCTTCACGTGCTCGTTCAGAGCCTTCCGCCACCAAATGTCGCACACCGGCCATATCCGACTCATAATCTTTAATGTTTGCTTGTATGGGCTCTAGTTGTTTTTGAATGGCGTCAATTAAAGGTCGCTTACAATCGACACACCCAATGCTTGCTTGTGTACAACCTTGCTGAATCCAGGATTTTAAATCATCTTTGGCATAAAGTTGATGCATTTGCCATACGGGGCACTTTTCTGGGGTACCTGGATCTGTACGCTTGATGCGTGCCGGATCTGTCGGCATAGTTAAAATTTTCTTTTCAACTTCTTTCGGTGTATCGCGTAAATCGACCGTGTTACGGTAAGATTTTGACATTTTCTGTCCATCTAGACCAATCACTTTGGCTTGTGGCGTCAATAAAACTTGGGGTTCCGATAAGATGATTTTTCCCTGCCCTTCTAAATATCCTAATAAACGCTCTTTGTCACCCAATGATAAACTGGCTTGTGAATTCACCAAGGCTTGTCCTGTTTCTAAAGCATCGGCTTGGCCATTTTGTTGGTAGGCCTGGCGTAATTGGATATACAATTGGGTATTTTTTTTACCCATTTTTTTCATGGCGGCGTCCACCATTTCAGAGAAATTACGCTCTTTTCCATACAAATGATTGAATCGACGCGCCACTTCACGAATCAATTCAACATGAGCCACTTGGTCTTCGCCAACCGGCACCAAATCGGCACCATACAACAATACATCCGCACTTTGTAATAAGGGATAACCTAAAAAACCGTAGGTCGATAAATCTTTTTCTTTCAGTTTTTCTTGTTGATCTTTATAAGTTGGTACACGCTCTAACCAAGATAAAGGGGTTATCATCGATAACAATAAATGAAGCTCAGCATGTTCAGGTACCCATGACTGAATAAACATATGCGATAAGTTAGGATTGATGCCACAAGCCATCCAGTCGATGATTAAATCCCATACATATTTTTTCATCATTTCTGCATCGTCATAATGCGTTGTTAATCCATGCCAATCTGCAACAAAGAAAAAACACTCGTACTGATGCTGTAATTCTAACCAGTTGCGAATGACTCCATGGTAATGCCCAAGATGGAGGCGGCCAGAGGCTCGCATTCCTGAAACCACTCGCTTATTTTGTAAAAAACTCGACATACATTCCTCTTTATAATTCTCTAAAGGGTTTACAATCCCCTTTTCCTTCTCGTATGATTTTGGGGAAATCTTCGGTTAAATCAACAACGGTTGTTGGTTCTTGGTCCACGTGACCGATATCGATAATAAGGTCAACTTGTTGACCAAGCAATTCGGCAATCGCCTCTGGCTCACACATCGGCACTTGCACACCCGGTAAAGACAAGGTCGTACTAATAATTGGACCTTCCAACATTTCTAATAGAGCCCAGGTGACCGTATTGTTTGGAATTCGTAATCCAATGGTTCGGCGTTTGGGATGATACATGATTTTAGGAACTTGTGGGGATGCATTTAAAATAAATGTGTAGGCCCCTGGGGTAAATGCTTTTAATAAACGAAAAATCGGTTTTGAGACTTGGGCATAATCGCCAAGATGGTTTAAATCTCGACAAACCAATGACATATGATGTTGTTCGCGCATTTGTCGAATACGTCTGATTCGTTCACATGCCGCTTTATGTCCTAACCCGCATCCGAGTGCATATCCAGAATCTGTAGGATATACCACGATACCACCATTTTGAATAATACTCACCGCTTGTCTTAATAAACGAGACTGCGGATTATCTGGATGTACCACAAACCAATGTCGCATAACGCCTTATTCCTTCTAAGCCTTGTTGCAACCTCTAAATTAACATATTTATCGTGTCCAATCCATCCACAATGGACTAGCATGTGCAGGTAAGGTTGATTGTTGCCCAATTCCAACACGATGAAACGATGGGCGATGGAAATCTGAACCACTCGACATCTTTAAACGGAAACTACTCGACATTTGAACCCAGCGCAACGTTTCTTTAAGGGGGGTGGCACCCGATACCACTTCAGCCGCCGCCCCCCCTGCTTCCTTGAAGCATTTAAACAATGCCTTTGTTTGTGCAGTCGACAGGGAATAATGCATGGGATGGGCGATAACTGCTTGACCACCAGCACTTTTTATCACGGCCACTGTTTCTTCTAAAGAAGCCCACAACGACGGGATATAAGCCGGTGCACGCGAGCCCAAATATTTACGAAAGGCGGTTTGCTGGTCGCGCACAATATCTTGTTGAATAAGATACTTGGCAAAATGGGTGCGGGATATGACTGAGTGACCTGCCACTTCAGAAACCTTTTCAAAACTATTTTCAATGCCTAATTTTTTCAATTCTGCAGAAATTTTCAAAGCACGCTCATAACGTCGTTGTAATTGAGAGTGAAGATAGCGTTGTAATTGTTTTGAATCCAAATCAATATTCAAACCAACGATATGGAATTCTTGTCGTTGCCAAGTCACACTGCACTCAATACCCGGAATGATACGTAAATTTGTCGGAATTGCAGGTAAATGTTGATAAACATCGACATTGTCATGATCGGTAATGGCCAAATGAGTCACTTGATTTTGAATCGCCATATCAATCAATTCTGAAGGCGAACACTCCCCATCTGAGTAATAACTATGACAATGCAAATCGACCTTCATAAAAAACCATACCAATCAATAATGGTAGTATTTTATACAATTTTCATAGGTTGCGCCAGAAAAAGATGTGGCTTTATGAATATGAATGCCAACTTTATCTCCCTAAAAACCCAACAAAAGGTTTTGGAGTAAAAAGATAAAATTATAGTCAAATAGGACCATCGCAAGACCATCATATCAAAAATTATCTTTATGATGGCATTTTTGTATATATTTTATCCGCCAAATGGATAGAAAAATGCATTTAAGCAAAAAATAATTTGAATATGGAAAATTTAAAATCTTCTTCTATAGTTAATTTAAAGGAATTTAATTTCATAAAACAAAGGACATTATCATGTTAAAAATAGTACTTTTATCCTTGGTTTTCTTAATGAATTGTGTTTATGCCCAACAAACAACTATTCGTAAAACGCCCATTAAGATTCCTCAGTACAACCAACTAACCGAAACCAACTCAGCTTGGAAATCTCACGTATGGGCGGGCTATGATGGCCAATCGATTATGATGAGCATATCTTCTCAAAACTGTAAAGATAATCAATCTGGTAATGAAACTCTAGATATGGATAGATTTTTGATTTTTGTTTCCGGCAAAGGAAATGTGATTATTGAAGGGCAAGATACGACTGTGAATCCCGGCGATATGATTTTTATTCCTAAAGGCTCATCTCATAACATCGTCAATTTGAATACCAATCAACCTCTAAAATTATTTTCCATCACATCTAAATTTTACATGCCAAGAACCACTTTCATGACACATGATGATGATCTTAAAGCCAAACAATAATTTTTAACGAAATACCTTGAGTGCTTAATACTCTCAGGGTGTTTTATTTTTAAGCCAATCATTCAAAACCTTCCTGGATTGTGTTTTCAATCAAAACAGATTAAAATAGATTATAAATCACCCAAAATACACATCAATTATATATGGCGTTTCTTATCGATACCCAATACGCTGATTCCCATCCCATTCCTTTTTCAGAACAAGATTTATTGCTTTGGGTAACCACGGCCTTAGAACCTTTCAAAAAAAATGCAGAGCTGACCTTAAGATTTGTTGATAATGATGAAATGTCGGAACTCAATTCAACTTATCGTCAAAAACAAGGACCAACCAATGTGTTATCCTTTCCATCAGATATTCCTGAAGACATTGCTGTCGAAATGGATGAACCCTTTTTAGGTGATATTATTATCAGCCAAGCAGTGCTTCTACAAGAAAGCGAAACCCTCGGCATTCCTTTAAAAGCACACTGGGCCCATATCATCATTCACGGTGTCTTACACCTGTTGGGCTATGACCATATGGAAGAGCATGAAGAAGCCGAAATGCAGGCCATCGAAATTCAACTCCTTAACAACATTGGATATGAAAACCCATACCTATCTTAAAACAAGCAAATCCCAAATACGAAAAGCAATTGATTGGTTTCGAAATTTTTTGCGTCCTGAAATTCGAAATACTGATAACTTAATCCAAGAACTCAAAAAATGTTTAGAAAAATCCATTCTCAATTTTGAAACCTACACCATTCTTGAAAACACCATTCAACTGGGGCATTTACAAGTTCGCGATATCATGATGCCCAAAAATCAGATGGTTTTTATTTATAATCATGCAACTTACAATGAAATTATCGACCTTATCACTCAATCTGGTCATTCTCGTTTTCCAGTTTTCTTAGAACACACGGATAAAGTATTGGGTATTTTGCATGCCAAAGACCTCTTGCGATTATCACAAGAAGAAAAAGAAGATCTCGATTTAACTGACTTGATTCGCAACGCCAATTTTGTACCTGAAAGCAAACGCCTAAATAGTCTACTTTCTGATTTCAAACAAAGACGCAATCATATGGCAATTGTCGTCAATGAATATGGTCAAACCATTGGTTTTGTGACCCTTGAAGATACCATTGAACAAATTTTAGGTGATATTTCAGATGAGTTTGACGTTGATGAGGAAGATCCGATAAAAACACTTTCGCCTTATCATTATATTTTACGTGCAGATACTGAACTTGAAATCTTCAATGCACGCTTAAAAGTACAATGGGATTTAAAAGATATTGACACCATCGGTGGATTTATTACCGCACAATTTGGATATACCCCTCAACGTGGAGAGGAATTATCCTATGAACATTTCAAATTTAAAATTTTAAGCGCCAATTCAAGATGCATTAAACTGATTGAATGTATTGATGAGCGTCTTGATGAATCTGTTACACCATCACAAAGTGAGACTGAAAAATGAACTTAGAACTTTTACTTCTTTCAGATCATACTCATTTAAGTCAGGATTTTCTGGATGAATTAAAAGCCCATGATTTAAAAGTTGAAATGCATCATATAGATATGCTGCATCATGAACCGCAACGGGCTGAACCTTTTGCTATGGTTTTATTTGACATGCACCACGATATGCATAAGGTTTTGGAAACCATCGCAAAAATTCGGGGATTTGGCCATGTGGGCATTATTGTCATCACCTATTCTAATCATGAAAAAGATTGTCTTGATGCATTTTCAGCGGGGACCGATGATTATATTCAAAAACCCTTATGCCTTGCAGAATGTGTTGCCCGAATTAAAGCCGTTCTTCGTCGCTATCATACCACGCCCTTGGATGATGCGATATTAACCCATGGGCCATTGTATTTAAATTGTCTAACACGCCAAGTCCTTTTGAAAAATGAACATCTGACGCTCACCAATAGTGAATTTAACCTTTTAGAATTATTTTTACGCTATCCAAACCGGGTTTTATCAAAAGAACAGTTGACAGAATATAGTTTAGGGCGAAAATATACAGCTTATGATCGAAGTATTGACGTCCACGTGAGCAATTTACGCCATAAATTAAGTGAAGATCACCATGATGAATCATGGATCCAAACCATCCGTGGATATGGTTACGCATTTGTTGCTAAAGGTTAATTATGCTAGATATTAAATTCATTATTGAAAATCAAAAAGAAATTCAAGATATTATTCAAAAACGCGGCGTCAAAGCAGAGTTGCCCCGTTTAGTTGAACTTTACCATGAACGTAAAACGCTAAAAACACATATTGAAGAAAAACGCGCTGAAGCCAATCAAGTTGCAAAACAAATTCCAAGCGTTCCTGCTTCTGAAAAACCACAGATGATTGCCAAGGGAAAAGAACTTAACCAATATATCTCTAGTTTAGAGCCCCAACTTCGAGAATTGGAGGATGCATTCCATCAAGCGTGGCTCACCATCCCCAATTTATTATCTGAAGATACCCCCGATGGTGCTTCGGATGCAGATAACATTCCATTCAAACATGTCGGAACACCGACAAAATTTGATTTTACTGCTAAAGATCATTTAGAGCTTGCAGCGCTTCATGACTGGATAGATTTTGACAGTGGCGCAAAAGTTACCGGATCTAAGTTTTACTTCTTAAAAAATGAAGCGGTTTTGATGGAATATGCACTAACTTTATTTGCGATGCAAGTTGCTCGTGAGTTTGGTTATACGCCACTGGCAACCCCAGACATGGCGAAACGTTCTGTTTTAGTCGGTACTGGGTTTAATCCTCGTGGAGATGAAGCAAATATCTATAATATTGAAGATATGGATTTAAGCCTTATTGCCACTGCTGAAATCACCGTGGGTGGTATGCATGCTGATACCATCTTAGATGATCATCAATTACCACTAAAATATGTTGCTCACTCTCATTGTTTCCGAAGAGAGGCAGGCGCATCCGGTCGTGAGAGCAAAGGTTTGTATCGCGTACATCAATTTTCTAAAATTGAATTATTTCAAATTACAACACCAGCCCAAAGCCAAGAGGCCTTGGAGAATATCTTAAAATTAGAAGAAGCAATTTATACTCGATTAGGACTTCCCTATCGTGTCGTTAAAATTTGCGCTGGTGATTTAGGCGCTGCAGCTTATAAAAAATATGATATAGAAGTATGGATGCCAGGTCGAGAAAGTGATGATAAATATGGTGAAGTCACCTCCTCCTCAAACTGTACTGACTTCCAAGCAAGACGCTTAAACATTCGTTACCGTGACGCCAATAACCAAAAGTATTTTCCGCATACATTAAATGGAACTGCCATTGCGATTAGCCGTACGTTGTTAGCCCTCATGGAAAATTATCAACAAGCAGATGGTTCCATCAAGGTACCTGACGCACTTGTTCAATTTATTGGTCAAGAGATTTTTAAACCCAAGAAATAATGCTAGAAAATCACCTTAAATCTGGGGCCTCCGATTTTTTGGATGTCCCGGAAATGATTCAAAATCTTGACTACATCGCAGGCAGTTTGTTCACCTGTAGTTTTTTTATCAGCAAAATTCGTGATTTACCCCTAGGACCTGCTTCCATGATTCTATCGGGGGTCACCCTCTATTTATATGGAATGGCATATACCATTCAGTTATTGACTTCATCTTATTATCACGATATTGAACCTTCAGAATCTTGGGAGTTGTCGTATCGAGAATACTACATGGCCGTCTGTTTAATTGGTGCGGCGGGATGTTCGTTAAGTTTATGTTTCCCGGCGTTTTGGTTTCCCCTGATGTGGATTGGAACGCTCAACACCATATTGTGGTATGTTGGTGAAATCCATCGCTTAGAAGCACAAACCGCTTATCCAAAAATGGCTTCTACTCCAGAACTATATATGAACTACGTGATGTGTATTGCAATATCTTCAGTTATTTCAAGTACTGCACTGACTATCGCATTTTTATTTCCGGCGCACTTTATGTTGATTTACATGCTGGGTGTTCTTGGGAACTATATCGCTTCAAGTGCAGCTATCTACAACCTTGCGCAAAGTGCTAAAAAAAACTCTTCAGCCAATTCTCTAATCTGAAAAATTTTTCTTCATGCCGAAAATTTCGACCGTCGGCACCCCCTCTTTGATTCTCTTCATCGCATCGTTTTCAAAGGCCTCAACCGCTTTAACATGCTCAATCACATCAACAACGATGAACTGCGGAAGCACCAAAATACCGGTCACATCAGCACATACAATATCCCCAGGATGGATGGTAACCCCACCACATGTTATGACTTGATTGATTTCCCCTTCAAAAACCCGTTGATTGGTTCTAGGATTTGCACCCCGGGCAAAAACTGGAAATTTGAGGGCTAAAATTTCATCGACATCTCGACAGCTGCCATCAATAATCATCCCTTGGATGCCTTTTTGAACGCACATGTTTGACATTAAGCCACCAACGTGCCCCGAGCCTAAATGCCCACCCACATCAATCATCATCACCACACCTGGTGGTGCAAGATGCAATGCTTCATGAATATAGGCGTTACTGCCACCTTGCGTTCTGACCGTAAAAGCTGGTGCGGTAATTTTAAAATCAGGGTGTATAGGACGAATCTGAATATCTAAAATTTGAGGGCTACATTGCATACGGGCCAAGGCATCACAAATAGTTCCAGTTGCAACATGGCGAAGATATTGTATGTCCATTGCATCATCCGACAATCTTTAATGTAATCAGCATAGAATTAAAATTGCGGGCAATCAAGCCAGATGAATAACTTTTTCTTGTCAAATTGCCAAGATTTTTATATTCTTTGAAGCTTGATTTTTTATGGAACATATTATGTCACCAAGTTTGCCCCCCCAAGAAATCGCAGCACAGATTCTACAACATTATCCGGCACCCTTTACACCGAAAGTTGGTATCGTTTTAGGCTCAGGCTTAGGACCATTTAGTGACTTGTTGGAAAATAAGGTTAGTATTCCTTACGAAAAAATTCCTGATTTTCCAAAACCGACCGTCAAAGGTCATCATGGTGAACTGGTCATGGGATATTGTGAAGGTGTTCCTGTGGTGTGTTTAAAGGGCCGTGTTCATTTATATGAAGGCATTAGTCCTCAATACATAAAAACGTACATACGTACCTTAAAATGCTTAGGTTGTGAATATTTTATTGCCACCAATGCATCTGGTTCATTAAATGAAGATATGGCCCCTGGTGAAATCATGATGATTACCGATCACATCAATTTTATGCCAATTAACCCATTGGTTGGGCTAAATGACGAAGAATTTGGTCCTCGCTTTCTTCCTGTTGATAAAGCCTACCATCCGGAAGTCCAAGAATTGTTAATCCATGCTGCAGAAGCGACACAAATTCGCTTGCATCAAGGTGTGTATTTTGCCGTTCAAGGACCTCAATATGAAACAGCTGCTGAAATTCGGGCATTTAAAATATTAGGTGCCGATGCCGTTGGTATGTCAACAGTGCCTGAAGTTCTGGTTGCTCTTCATGCCGGCATGAAAGTTGGCGCTTTAGCAACCATCACTAATTTTGCCACCGGTTTAAGCAAAGTGAGCCACGACCATAATGAAGTTGTTGCTGTTGCAGAACGAGCAAGCGTAAAATTACAAAAGATTGTTCAACAATTTTTGAAAAAATTACCGAAATGATCATTCAGCCATATACTTTCCAAGAAATCATGCGTTGGGCGGACTTAACCTGTCTAAAAGACAGTGTTATCCCCCAGGATATTGAGGACTTGGTTGAAAAAGGCATTGAGCACCAAGTGGCTGCATTATGCGTTTGGCCTGCTCAATTAAGTTGGATTCCCAAATCGTGCAATATACAAAAAGCGACAGTGGCGAATTTCCCTAATGGCAATCAAGCGACCAAGGATGTGATGCAGCAAATTGATGAGATCTTACTCCAATATCCACAGACTGAAATTGATGCAGTATTTCCATATCAAGTCTATTTAAATGGTATGGAAAAAAAAGCACGTTCTTTTATTCCAGAAATTGCCGAACACTGTCTCAATCATGGTGTCAAATTAAAGCTGATTCTTGAAACTGGTGCTTTAAATACCTCACAAATTGAGAACCTTGCATTAGAAGCCATTGATTGTGGTGTAGGAATGTTAAAAACCTCTACCGGTAAAATTTATGAAGGAGCCACCATCACTGCTGTTGAAGCACTTTGTAAGGCATTAAAAAAACGTAAAAGCGCTTGTGGCATTAAAATTTCAGGTGGTGTGCGAACCAAAACACAAGCTGAGTCTTTTATACAGTGTGTCATGACAAATTTAGACAAAACCCCTGATCCGTCATGGTTTCGGATTGGATGTAGTCAGCTAAATAATGAGTAAGATACGTTTAAACGCAATATTAAGTCTCATGCGGCTTAATAAACCGGTTGGTATTTATTTGCTATGGTTTCCAACTGCATGGGCACTATGGCTTTCTAAAGCGCCTTTAAATTTGTATGTTTGGTTTGCGCTGGGTACCCTTATCATGCGCAGTGCAGGATGTATTATCAATGATATCGCCGATAGACGCATCGATGGTTTTGTCAAACGCACCCAACACCGCCCACTTGCAAGTCAGCACATTAATTTATGGCAAGCATGGTGCTTGTTTATTGGGCTTCTGATTATGGCCTTATTCATACTCATTCAATTACCCAAAAATTGTTTTTATGGCGCCCTTCCTGCAGCGGGACTCACGCTATTATATCCGTTTTGTAAACGATTTTTTGTAACGCCACAGCTTATATTAAGTCTTGCATTTGCGAGTAGCATCCCAATGGTCTTTCTCACCACGCAACAATCATGGACGTTATCTTGGTCTTTACTGATAATATTAACCCTTTCTTGGGTCGTCGCTTACGATACTGAATATGCCCTTGCTGATCTTGAAGACGACATTAAAATTGGCATCCAATCCAGTGCGCGTTTTTTTGGTCAATACGTTGTTATTATCACCATGTTATTGTTAGGTGTGAGTCACATGAGTTGGTTAGGTATAGCTATTCTGCAAGGTTTAGGAAAAACCTATTTTATCGGTTGGGGGATAGCCACCATTTTTCTCGTCTATCAATTTCTGCTTTTACAAAAAAAACAACCCTTCAAAGCATTTCTAAACAATACCTACTATGGCTTATGGATGTGGGGTTTGTTATGGGTAACTATTCCAGTATCTCAGCTAACTCAGTGATACTTGTTACAGAAAAATCAAAATTATTTTTTTTCGCATGTTGCTTTTTTGCCATAACACCAAATTCATGAGGCCGGAAAATATAGGCTGTTTTAAACCCACATTGTTGCGCTGCTTTTAAGTCATATGGATGCGAAGCGACAAGCAAAATTTCAGAAGGTTTTAAATTCAATATTTTTGCCGCATTCTGATAGACATGTAAGTTTGGCTTATAGTATCCAAGCATTTCACCAGACAGAATCACATCCCAATGCAATTTGGCATGTTTTGATAAATCAATCAGCAATTGAACATTCCCATTTGACAAAGTACCAACAATATAATGATGTTTTAGCTTATCAATGCCCTCTACCGCATCTGGCCAAGGTCTCAAACGGTGCCAAATCATCAACATATGATTTCGTTGCGCTATAGAAAATTGATTCAAAATACTATATTTTTCTAAGGTTTTATCAAGTGCTTTCTGGTTCAAAACATCTAAGGTTTCAAAAGGTATTAACCCCTTGTTAATCAGATTCATATTTATTGAATAAGCTGCGACCCAATCTTTTACAATGGCCTCACTATTGACATTGGTGATTTTATTAAACTTTAGTTGTTGTCCAATCTCATCAACCAATGTGCCATGCCAATCGACGACCGTACCAAAAACATCAAATAAAACCGCTCGAATTTGGGTTTGTTCGAATGACAGTCCCATGTTTGGCCAACATATACAAACACACACCAAAATTAATATTCTTATTTTGTTATTCATAAAAAACATTATGTTATGGTTTAGGTATGGAGTGTTTTTGATTAAAGAGTTTATCTATATAATCACATAAACTTTTTCTTGTTGTAAAGAACTAAAAAAGATTATCGATAAATCTAACTTATATAAATATAATCCATCAATATTTTACAGCGCAAAATATTCCTGAATTGTCAGCGGTAAGTTAATATCTAATACCCATGTTGAATGTCGAACAAACCCACCTTGTTGATGAGGGATGAGTTCTCTAACCCAATCCGGAAATTTATTCATGTATGTCAAATGAATTGTTGAACGGTAGACATTATTACTGGTAAATAAAAAATCACCTAAGGGACGATTTCCATTCCAATCAAAATATTTTTTTAATTGGACGTATGTGTATGAAGGAATAAGCGTTCTTGCACACCATTGTATGCGTCCGTTTGCACAAATTTGGATATCTCGATAGCGTGTTCCGTCCCCATCCTTCAAAACACGCAAACACTCTACGGTCACATCATTTGCTCGCTGTCTTAAATATTCCGTAATCGACTGAGTATGAGTTAATAATCCTAAACCATCTCGCGTAGACATGGCACAACCCATCAAATCATTATCCTTCCACATGTCCATGCCCCAATCGATTCATGATATAACGATGATAAACTTGATTTTTTATCAAAACTTCCCATATACCATTCAAATGAAGTTCAGATAATTCAGACTCAAAAACCAAAGGTAATCGCGTTTGAAAGCCATGCCAGCGCACATGGATATCTTTATCCCAAGAAGATGTCGCCTTAACCCGTTTGTGATGTATATCGAACACTTCCAAATGATTGGCTTTTATTTCAATGGCATAGATCTGATGTTTGAGCAGCGCGTTCCAACGTGTCCACTCCACCACTTGATGAATTTGCGACAAGACCTGCTGAGCTTTCCAACGCAATTCAATCTGCTTTATCGATGGCCATGCCATCCACATCAGGGCTTGGAGCAAAAATAACGTTAACAAACACTCCAGTAAAGAGTATCCCGTTATTTTTTGAGGATGTTGAGCCAATTGGACCATAACTGCCTTTTAATACTCGATTTTATCCATTCTTGAGGTGGTGCTGATTGAATAACTTTTGTTCGCAAAGCATCTTCACGAATTTCACCCATCACCCAGACATGTTTTGGAGATAATTGTTGAACAAGCCTTAAAATGGAAGGTTCATGATAAATCATACGATGGGCCTGTAAAACCGACGTATTGCCTTCAAAATAAGCCAGCCAATCCATCGCGCCAACATACTTAAGGACTTTATGCCATAAAACGCGTGCTACTGGAGGCATATCTGGACATATCATCAGCAACCGCAATTGTTCATCATAAATCCAATTGACCCATATAGGTGTTTCATTCCACACTGAAGAGTCATCTTGAAAAAACATCAACCGCCCTCTAAACCATTAATGGGTTTAATTCTACCCCATTGTTTACAACTTGGGCAGTTCCAATGCAATAATTTTCCTGAAAATCCACAATGCTCGCATCGATAAATGGGTTTTTTTTCTAAAAACTTGGTGGTAATGTCATAGAGCATTTGTAATTGTTCGCGTACCTTTCCAGATGCAGAATCCAAATGCCATGAAATAAGTTTATTGAGTCCCCGAATTGAAGGATAACGCGCCAACTGGCTGGATACAAAATCAATTGCATCTTCCTTGCTTTTTTGCTCTTTTAGCTGTTCGGCAATCACAATAATCGCAGATGTTCGTGGATGATCGATAATCAACTCTTCTAAATAATTAATGCATTCATCAAGATTACCGAGTTTTTCATAGCAAAAAACCAACTGCTCTATCATCTCCTGCATATATTCTGGATTTTGTTTCGGAATTTGTTTTAACGCTCGAACGGCAGGACTGTAACGTTGGTGTTTTATTTCTAAGTCAGCAAAAATTAAATTTGCGCGAACAGATGCCTTGTCTGTTTGTAAAGCAAGTTTAATCGCTTGATAGGCCTTATCAATCTGATTTTTTTTAATGGCTTGCTCAGCAATTTCACAATAATAATGTCCTGATTCAACATGCATACTTTGCTGAGTTACTACTTCTAATTTTTTTATCACATCTAAAGCTTTTTCCCAGGCTTTTTCTTGTTGGTAAATCGCTAGAAGCCCCCTTAAACTTTGGGTCTCGTTTCTATCTCCGATATCCACGGCTTCAATAAAAAC
>DDPL01000055.1:16240-34269 GCA_002342175.1 Legionellales bacterium UBA2469
ACGCGCTCTGCTCTATCGAACAATCCAGCGCTTAAATAATCTTGTCCTAGAGCGAGCAAAGCTTCTTTACGCTCTAAAATACTCAATTGAGGACGCGCTATCAGATTTTGATGGATGCGAATGGCTCTATCAACTTCACCACGGCGGCGAAATAAACTACCTAAGGCTAAATGCGTTTCGACGGTATCGGAATCAACCTCTAGCAACTTAATAAAAACATCCACGGCTTTATCTGGTTGTTCATTCAAGAGATAATTTAAGCCCTGAACATACTCGCGAGAAATATGATGCTCACATTGACTATCATGTTGATGCTGTTTTCGGTGCGCAACCCACCAGCCTGACCAAGCTGCTGCAGGAAGCAAAAATGGCCAAAACTGAATTACCATATGATATATTCCTTAATGCGAATCTTGTATCGGAAGTGTTCTTAAGTTTTTAATTTCTTGCTCAAGCAATCCAACTTGATTTTTTAATTTTTGATAACGGCCAAATAGCATTCCATATTTTAATGTGAACACGAGCGCTGAAATCAACATGCCAATCACAAAACAAAAGACCATGATGAATGCCAATGGAAACTGCATCGATTTCCAATATAATTGTAATGTCACTGGAGTTGCATTTAAAGCTGCAAAAATTAAAGCAACAACGATAAATACAACGTAAATTATAATTTGCATCAATCGCATATCCATTCCTGTGGATTAAACATGTCTCTATTTTGAAGAGGTCTTCTTCAACATGCAAGCAATTTTCACGCAAAAAAAATCCGAGGGGAATACCCTCGGATTATTATGAAGCAAACGAATATTATTCGCTATCTTTCGATGCCATTTTATCTTTGAATAAATCACCCAAAGTTGTGGTAGCTTCATTGGTACGACCATATTTTTTAATCGCTTCTGCTTGTTCTGCAGCATCTTTTGCTTTAACAGACAAGGTAATTGCGCGAGTTTTACGGTCAACATTCGTAATTTTAGCAGTAATGTCATCACCAACTTGAACTTTCATTGTCGCATCTTCAATTTTCTCATCGGATAATTCATTTACACGAATGGTTCCAATAACATCTTGAGATAATTCAACAGTTACTAATTTAGGTTCAACCGCGATAACTTTACCTGTAACAACTGTCCCTTTGGTATGTCCTTCAACAAAGCCAGTGAACATATCACCTTCTAATTGTTTAATACCTAAAGAAATGCGTTCACGATCAGCATCAATTGCTAAAATAACCGCTTCAACTTCTTGACCTTTCTTGTAGTTCTTCACAGCTTCTTCGCCTGGAACTGACCAAGAGATATCAGATAAGTGAACCAAACCATCGATATCACCAGACAATCCAATGAAAATTCCGAAATCTGTAATCGAACGGATTTTACCGGTCACTTTCTCACCTTTGCTGTGCTCTTGTGAGAAATGTTGCCATGGATTCACCACGCATTGTTTCATACCTAAAGAAATACGACGACGCTCTGGATCGATTTCTAAAATCATCACTTCAACTTCATCACCTAAGTTGACAACTTTGCTTGGGTGAATATTTTTGTTGGTCCAATCCANNCATTTCAGACATATGAACCAAACCTTCGACGCCCTCTTCGATTTCAACGAAACAGCCGTAGTCAGTAATGTTAGTGACTTTACCTTTCAATCGGTGGCCAACAGGATATCTTTCAACCAAATCAACCCATGGATCGTTACCTAATTGTTTCATACCTAAAGATACACGGTTACGATCGCTATCGAAGCTTAATACTTTAACTTTAATTTCTTGTCCAACAGATAATAATTCACTTGGGTGCTTCACACGTTTCCAAGAAATATCTGTGATATGTAACAAGCCGTCAACACCGCCTAAATCAATAAACGCACCGTAATCGGTTAAGTTCTTGACGATACCTGTTAACATTTGGCCTTCATGTAATGACTCTAACAATGCAACACGGTCAGCACTGTTTTCTTCTTCAACTACAGCACGGCGAGATACCACGATGTTGTTGCGTTTCGCATCCATTTTAATGACTTTGAATTCCAATTCTTTGCCTTCCAAATAAGAAGGATCACGAACTGGACGGATGTCCACTAATGAACCGGGCAAGAATGCACGTATTGTGCCAATCTCGACAGTGAAACCACCTTTAACTTTACCAGAAATCAAACCAATAACTGTTTCGTTATTTTCATGTGATTTCAGTAATTTACGCCAAGATTCTTGACGCTTCGCTTTTTCACGAGATAATAGGGTTTCGCCGTTACCATCTTCTAATGCATCTAATGCAACTTCGACAGTATCACCGACATTAATTTCTAAATCACCATTTTTATCTTTGAATTCGTCGATAGAGACCAAACCTTCAGATTTTAGGCCTGCATTTAATGTAACGTAATCATCATCAATGTTGATGACTTTTGCAGGGATAATGGCACCAGGATAAAATGAAACTCCTGAGAAACTTTGCTCAAATAGTTCTTTAAAGCTTTCAGACATGTTGTTAAACTCAAAATCAATAAAAATGAAAACGCATCCAATGTGCATCTTCCCCTAATGTGATCGTTTTAATCGATCGTTCACAAGCATTAGAATTTCATCCAATACTTCATGAATACTTTTAGCTGTCGTATCAACGATAATCGCATCGACGGCAGGTTGCATTGGTGAGGCTTGACGCTTTTGATCACGCTCATCACGTTTAGTCAATTCCTCAACAACTTGAGCAAGACTAACATCAATTTGTTGTGCTTGCAACTGTAACAGCCTTCTTTTAGCTCGTTCTTCTACACTTGCCGTTAAAAATATCTTTAAAAAGGCATTTGGAAAGACGACTGTACCCATGTCACGTCCATCTGTCACAAGGCCTGGTTCAATCGCAAATCGCCGTTGTCTTTCTAATAATGCTTTACGCACTTCAGGAAGAACAGCAAACTGAGAAGCCCATTGGCCACATTCTTCTGTTCGAATGTTTGAGCTTACATCTACACCATTCAATAAGGTTCGGTGCATGCCATTGAATAAAACTTCAAACTTCAAATTTAAATGATTTGCTAATTCAACCAATTCAACAATTTGCGTCTCATTGAGTTGCAAGTGATGTGCCGCGAGTGCAAATACGCGATAAATAGCACCGCTATCTAAAAAATGCCACTGAAGATGATGAGCAAGAGCATGACACAACGTTCCTTTTCCTGTTCCACCGGGTCCATCAATCGTAATCACGGGAACAAGTTGTCCTATATTCATCAACGACTCAAATCATATGCATAAAAAGAAAAAAATTATACGCGTAATTTTAAGCTTTGTACATATAACGATTTTCGATTTCATCATTTAGATATTGCTGGATATACATTGACAGCGCAAGTGTTAAAAATCCGATGATTAAACAGGGTAGAGACATAAATGCGCCACAAACCATAGTCGTTGTTGCTGCTACCATAAACGCATAATTCAGGTTTTGATACAGATGGAGCGAATCGTCATGGTTAAATTTTTCGAGAGGGTTAAGACTTTTATATTTATTAGCCAATCCATCAGATATTTCTTTTTGAATGGCTTGATTTAAACTATTCATGTTTTGTAAATCAACATCTTCATTCATATCCTGGATCTTAGCAAAATAATAAGGTAGGCCACATTGATTGCTCGCTTCCCAAATTGCTGCATCAAGGACTATTTCATCTAATGATGGATTGTCCTGGTATTTCCCAGCTCGCGCTTCAATGGTTATACCTTCTGTTTGGAGAAGTTGCATTAATGGAATTTTTTCTAAATCTTTTTTTGTGATCCTCTTATTATTAAGAATAATCGATTCCCTCGAAAGCAATGCATCTTTAATGCCTGCCTCGGTCGCTAAAACTTTCGTAAATGCAGATTCTGCTTTTTGTTTAAAGGATTCTTTTAAGTTGTCAGGATGCGTTCCATCATATTGGCTCACGAAATCATCTAATATTTGTTCTTCAGTTTTGAACCTATTGAACATGACAAACATCCTAAAAACAGTAAACTGATGTCATTATATCACACAATATACCAAAAAAAGAATCTTTCTGGGTTAAAAATAATTCAAAAAGCTGTTTTTTAACTTGAACTTAAAAAATCAATCAATGATTCAACACCTTGCAATGGCATGGCATTATAAAGGCTTGCACGCAATCCGCCTAAAACACGATGGCCTTTTAACCCATACAGTCCTTTAGCATCTGCTTTTTTAAGAAGTGCAGCGTCTTTTTCTGCATTTCCAGTCGAAAAACATACATTCATTTTCGAACGAATCGATGGCGCTACAAATGCCTGAAACTGAGAAGATGAATCTAGGAAATCATATAACATATCAGATTTTCGTTGATTCAATACTTTCATTTCCTCAACACCGCCCTGAGCTTCAACCCATTTCAGCATTTCATAAGCCAAATAACAATTAAATGTGGGTGGTGTTGAATACAAGGATTGATGCTTTTCATGAACACGGTAATCAAACATGGTTGGTAAAATAGCCATGGGTGATTGTTCTAACCAAGCTTTTTTTACGATAACTAAAGTCATCCCCGCATTTGCCAAATTTTTTTGGGCTCCTGCAAAAATCAATCCATATTGCTGGATATTAATTGGTTCACTTAAAATGCATGAGGTCATATCGGCCACCCATGGCAAGTGATTATACGCAGCCGTAGGCTCATATCGATTACCATGAATAGTCTCATTGGGTGTAAAACTTAAATATTGTGTATCGGTTTGAATCGATTCTACTGTGTCTACAGGTAAGCGAAATGCTGAACTTTCAGAGCTTGCCACGCAATAAGTGGACTCAGGATATAAACGTTTGGCTTCATCAAAAGCCATTTGTGACCAAGTTCCAGTTACCACGTGTGCTGCCCGTTTACCTGGTTGTAATATATTCATGGGAACCATTGCAAATTGAGCCCTTGCCGCGCCTCCTAAAAACAAAACAGCATAATCATCTGTTATCTTCAATAATTTTCGGATGAGTGTTTCCGTTTCTTGCATCAAATTCATGAACACTTCAGTTCGATGTCCAATTTCCAAAATTGAAACACCCGTATCCTTCCATGTCCATAAATCTTGTTGTGCCTTTGTCAATATTTCATCGGGCAGAACCGCAGGTCCCGCCCCAAAATAATAGCCTCTTGGCTTCATTCCACATTGTCCTCGATGACTTCTTCACCTTCATCTTGAATTTCTTCAATTCGCTGCATTCCGACAACGCGCTCACCGCTGCTTAAAGAAATCAAACGAACCCCTTGTGTATTTCGGCCAATGACTGATAACTCACTGACTTTAAAGCGAACCAAGGTTCCTTTATCCGTGATTAACATCACCTCATCCTGGTCTTCAACCTGAAGAGCTCGAACGACGCGACCATTTCGTTCACTAACTTGGATTGAGATAACGCCTTGTCCACCTCGGCCTGTAACTCGGTATTCATCGATGGCCGTACGTTTTCCATATCCAAACTCGGTTGCAGTTAAAATGGTGCCTTCTGTTTCTTTCACCACCAAAGAAATCATCGCCTGGCCTTCAGCAAGCTTCATGGCACGTACACCACGCGCTGAACGCCCCATGGGTCTGACAAAATGTTCTGCAAATCGAATTACTTTTCCAGCATCAGAGAAGAGCATTAAGTCTTTTTGTCCATTGGTTAAGCCGACACCAATTAAACGATCTTCGTCATCTAAGTCAATAGCGATAATACCGCTAGAACGTGGACGGCTAAAAGCATCTAATGTGACTTTTTTAATCACACCTGCTTTGGTTGCCATCACAACAAACTGACCGCTTTCGTAGTTTTTAATTGGCAACATCGCATTAATACTTTCACCTTCTTTTAATGGCAAAATATTGATAATCGGTTTACCACGCGCGGTGCGTTGTGCTTCTGGTAATTGGTAAACTTTCAACCAGTAAACTCGGCCATGGTTTGAGAAACACAGTAAAGTATCATGCGTATTGGCAATCACCAATCGACTAACAAAGTCCTCTTCCTTAACTGCAGCCGCTAATTTACCTTTTCCACCACGGCGTTGTGCTTGATAAGTGGTTAAGGGTTGATATTTGACATAACCTTGGTGTGAAAGTGTAACCACTACATCTTCTTCAGAAATTAAGTCTTCTAAACTGATTTCATCTAAACTATCCATGATTTCTGTGCGACGTGTATCTCCAAATTGAGCCACGACTTCACCAAGCTCTGTTGCAATCACTTCACGTAAACGTACTGGAGAATTGAGAATTTCAAGCAGTTTTTGCATTTCTTGTGCCAATAGCTCTAATTCACCAAATATTTTTTCTTGTTCTAGTGCGGTTAAGCGATGTAAACGTAATTCTAAAATCGCTTGAGCTTGTTCAGAAGATAAATGATAACCACCCTTTGATAAATCAAGGTTAATATCCACGCCCATATGCGAAGGTAAATTCATGCGAACGCGCTCGAGAATTGGGCCGATGCTATGTAATGGCCACAGCTTCTCCATCATTTGGGTCTTCGCTTCTTGTGGGGTTTTGGCTTGTTTAATCAACTGAATCATATCGTCGATATTTGCCAATGCAACCGCCAAACCTTCTAAGATGTGTGCTCTGGCGCGAGCTTTTTCCAATTCAAATATCGAACGACGGGTCACCACTTCTCGACGATGTTTCAAGAAGTAATCAATCATTTCTTTAAGATTTAAAGTGCGTGGTTGGCCATCGACTAATGCCACCATATTCATACCAAAGACCGTCTGCATTTGTGTATGCGCAAATAAATTATTTAGAATGACATCCGCCAACTCACCGCGTTTGACTTCAATCACCACACGCATACCTTGTTTGTCAGACTCATCTCGTAAGCCAACAATACCTTCTACACGTTTTTCACGAACCAGTTCTGCAATTTTTTCAATTAAACGTGCTTTGTTCACTTGATAGGGTAATTCATGAATAATAATCGACTGTCGACCATTGTCCTCATCGGTTTCGATGGTAGTTCTTGCACGAACAACAACCCGTCCCCGTCCGGTACGGTATGCTTCCACAATGCCATTTCGACCATTAATAATCGCGGCTGTTGGGAAATCAGGTCCTGGAACGTATTGCATCAGTTCATCAATGGTTAATTCTGGATTTTGCAACAAGGCCAAACAAGCAGAAACCACTTCATTTAAGTTATGAGGAGGAATGTTTGTTGCCATCCCCACAGCAATCCCTGACGAACCATTAATTAATAGATTAGGCACACGAGAGGGTAACACTGCTGGTGCCAATTCTGTTTCGTCATAGTTAGGTACAAAATCAACCGTGTTTTTTTCTAAATCGGCCATCAAGGCATGGGCTAGGCGTGTCATCCGAACTTCGGTATAACGCATCGCAGCAGGAGCATCGCCGTCGACCGAACCAAAGTTACCCTGACCATCGACCAATAAATAACGCATCGAAAAAGGTTGTGCCATTCGCACCATGGTATCATAAACAGCCGTATCTCCATGAGGATGGTATTTACCGATCACGTCCCCGACGACACGCGCCGATTTTTTGTAAGGTTTATTATAATCGTTGCCTAACTCTTGCATCGCAAAAAGGACGCGACGATGTACAGGCTTTAATCCATCACGCACATCAGGCAATGCACGACCTACGATAACACTCATCGCATAATCGAGATATGACTGTTTGAGTTCTTCTTCAATATTAATCGGGATTATTTCGTGATCTTGTTGCGCCATTGGATGTCCTTTTTCGTCATCGGATCTTAGAAAAACATTAGTCTATCATAGACAATGCCGTTTATGAATGAATAGGGATTAAATTGAATCCCAAAATTATAAAAAATTTATTTTTTTGGGTAAAAAATATGCATAAAAAATTGACTGCGGTCCAACATTTTTATATATTGCTCTTACAAGAAATGATGTTTAAAAAAAGGTGCTCGTATGGTCGATAAAATGGCTACACTCTCTTGGGGAAAAGATTCAAAAATTGATTTTCCAATTTATAACCCAACACTCGGTAATCCGGTGATTGACATCAGTAAACTTGGTGGCGCAGGTATGTTTACCTTTGATCCAGGCTTTATGTCAACAGCTTCATGTGAATCAAAAATCACATTCATCGATGGCGACCAAGGTGTTTTACTTTATCGCGGCTACCCTATTGACCAATTGGCATCTAAAAAAGATTTTACCGATGTATGTTACTTATTGATGAATGGTGATTTACCCAATCCTCAAGAAAGAAAAGTATTTCAAGACACTATCACGCAACACACCATGGTTCATCAGCAAATCCATCATTTTTTTAATGGATTTAGACGAAATGCACATCCCATGGCTATTATGGTTGGTGTCGTTGGAGCATTATCAGCGTTTTATCACGACACCATGAATTTAAATAATAAAGAAGATCGTTATATCTCAGCGATTCGTATGGTTGCGAAAGTTCCTACTTTAGCTGCAATGAGTTACAAACACTGTATCGGTCAACCCTTTGTTTATCCTAACAACAGCTTAAACTATGCTGAGAATTTTTTATACATGATGTTTGGCTTACCAAGCCTTTCATTCGAAGATAATCTACCAAATCCGATATTGGCTCGCGCAATGGATATTATATTCACCTTGCATGCTGATCATGAGCAAAATGCTTCAACATCTACTGTTCGTTTAGCAGGCTCAACAGGTGCGAATCCCTTTGCTTGTGTTTCTTCCGGCATAAGTGCTTTATGGGGGCCTGCACATGGTGGTGCAAATGAAGCATGCTTAAATATGCTTAAACTAATTGGTGATGTGAAACATATTCCAGAATTTATTAAACGCGCCAAAGATAAAGATGATCCATTCCGGCTCATGGGCTTTGGACATCGCGTTTACAAAAATTATGATCCCCGTGCTACCGTCATGCGTCAGACTTGCCATGAAGTGTTAAATGCTGTTGGCGCACATGACAATCCATTATTTAAATTAGCGATGGAGCTCGAGCGCATTGCCTTAGAAGACGATTATTTTGTACAACGAAAATTGTATCCCAATATCGATTTCTACTCTGGTATCACATTAAGTGCGATGGGTATCCCAACCAATATGTTTACGGTTATCTTTGCTTTAGCAAGAACCGTAGGATGGATGTCACATTGGCTCGAAATGACCAACGAACCCTATAAAATTGGTCGTCCTCGTCAACTATACACTGGAAGTCCTGAACGCAATGTTCCATAAAAAAGAGGCGAAAGCCTCTTTTTTCCTTTATTTTTTAATTCTATAAAAGTTATCAATGAAATCTATTACGCAGAGTGTTCGCGAATCGCAGCAAGGACTTCCCCTTTCGGGGTCAATCAACTTTTAGATTTTTCGTTTGTTCAACCAAGTCTTTTAACACCGCATATGGCATCGTACCCGACTCTGAGAATATAGCCATGCCTTGCTTAAATATCATTAAATGGGGTACTGAACGAATCCCCAAAGACTCCAATATATCTTCGTCGGCATCTTGTATGTTCATCTTCACAAATTTAATCTTTGATTTTGATTCCTCTTCAGCAATTTTTTCAAAGACTTTAGCAAATGCCAAGCAAGGATTACACCATGGCGCCCAGTAATCCACGACAATGGTTTCTCCAGAATTGATAAGCTCATCCAATTGAAAAATATCAACTTCCTGTAATTGCTTAGGCTCGGACATGCTCACTCCCTGCTGTGATGACGAGAATAATTCTCTTTTGAATATCTTGCACATCGCCAATGCCATTCACTTGATGATACTTTGGAACTTTGGATTGTGGAAATTGTTGCTCTAAATCGTGTTGATAAAATCCAATCAAAGGAGCCGTTTGATTGTGATATACCGCCAAACGTTTGCGAATGGTCTCTTCTTTATCATCATCACGTTGAATTAAAGGCTCACCTGTCACATCATCTTTATCTGCAATTTTAGGTGGCTGAAATCTGACATGATATACTCGTCCTGAGGCCGGATGAACACGACGCCCACACACACGTTGCACAATCTCGTCATCTTCAACACGAATCTCGACCACATGATCTAAATCAATATGTGCTTCAACCATGGCCTGTGCTTGAACAAGGGTTCGAGGAAAACCATCTAGTAAATAGCCATTTTGACAATCCGGTGCTTGTAAGCGTTCTTTGACCATGGCAATTATCAGCGCATCTGGTACCAATTGGCCGTTGTTCATAAAAGTTTGTGCTTGTTTTCCCAGTTCGGTTCCTGCTGCCACTGCACTTCGCAACATATCACCTGTGGAAATTTGCGGAATTTTAAAATATTCAATCAAGCCTTGCGCTTGTGTCCCTTTACCCGCACCAGGGCCACCCAATAACATTAATCTGATTTTAGACACCACAACCCTCCAAAAAAAATATTAACGATGATATGCACACCGATTCAATTGCGCTTGATATATTGCAGCTTGCGCGGATACCTTATGCGCCACATGAATTAACCATGGCTTTTGTAAATATGTCTGGTTCATATAGCCTGTCACACCTTCATGATAAGCTAAATATAAATGATATGCATCAGTTCTTGAAATATTTGCACGTCGATTTGCGATATTGGCATACCATCCAATAAAATCAACCGCATCATTAAAATTTTTGCGTGAAGAAAACAAATTACCATTTGACTGTCGGTATAAGTCCCAGGTCGTATCCAAAACTTGTGCATACCCTACTGCGGTTGATGGTCGTCCCAAAGGAACAACACCTAAAAAGAAGCGATAAGGCGGTTTTGCATCTGCTTGAAATTTTGATTCTTGATGAATAATGGCCATTTGTACTGATGTGGGCACCAACCAACGATGTTCTACATCTTGTGTTGCAAAAACCCATTCGGGATACTGACGAAATATCTGACAGATGTCATTGACTTGTCGGGGCGGCGGTAATGTTGCACATCCAGTTAATAAACTTAAGAATAAAAGTCCTGTAATGATTCTCATTGGTATTCCTGATCTGGAAATAATTGTTTCATATAACGATACCAGGAACCTTGTGACTGATACATCGCTAATGCATATCCTGGAACGCCGTCAAGGAACCAACCTTGAAGCACATAACTTTTAATAAACATCCATTTAGAGGAGAAGAAAGCCTTCCAAAACGAACTTTTTTTTGATTGTTTCAGTCGCATCCCGGCAGACAGTGAAGAATAACGATTCATTTTTGCAACCGCATCGGTTAAATCTCGGTAACAATCATGAAATATGGTCACAGGAAGTTGGGCGCATTGTGTTCCATCGTTCATAACCACTTTTTCATGCACTGGATCTAAACTAAAATGCGCTTTTTGACGTCGAAACAAGCGAATATGTTTTTTCTCATATGCCGCAAATTTTAAAACCCTATCATAAAAAACCATCTGTCTTGGCAATTGAAATGCATCAATATTTTGTGTTTTTATAGCTTTCAGAATTTGAGCTTGTGCATTTTCTGCTAAAAATTCATCTGCATCTAAACTTAACACCCACTCATGCGTTGCTAAATCTAAAGAACGTTGTTTTTGTAAGCCATAACCTGGCCAGTCTGTTTGGATAACTTTTGCGCCCAATGAACGCGCCAATGCAACTGTATTATCCTGGCTTCCCGAGTCAACTACAATAATTTCATTAGCAAATTGGACTGATTGAAGACATCTGGCTATATTTTTTTCTTCATTACACGTTATGACAATCACCGATAACATAAACTTATTTCACTCTTATATATTGATGACTTATTTTCCCTCGAATAAGCAGTAATCTCAAGAAGTTATTTTGATACTAAGCATAAGAGTTGCTTTTTTATATCTTTACCGCCTCGATAGCCACCCAAATTCCCATTTGTGCAAATCACTCGGTGACATGGAATAATAAGGTGAAATGGATTAGCGGCAATGGCATTGGCAACTGCCCGTACTGCTTTTGGGTGTCCAATTTGATTCGCAATATTTTGATAAGATACTGTACAACCATAAGGAATCGAGCATAATGCCTGCCAAACCTGCATTTGAAAAGAAGTTCCATATAACCCTATGGGTAATAATATGGTTTGATGATACCCGTTAAAATAATTATCCAATTCAGGAATAGCTATCGGCAACCCATTATATTCACCAAATCTTAAAGAAAAAGAACATCACGGGATCTTTCAATACCCATGATGCCTAACGGACTATAATAAATTTCAGACAACTAGCACACCCCTTCGCGATGATCTTGACAATCGAAGAACAATTGGCCATTTTGTAAACTCAAATGAACATGGCCTCCATTGCTTAATTTACCAAATAATAATTCATCGGCCAGTGGTTTTTTTACATGTTCCTGAATAATTCTCGCCATTGGGCGCGCACCCATGTTTTTATCATATCCGTGTTGAATGAGCCAATTGCGGGCATCTTGTTCCAGAGATAATGTAACACCTCTGTTTGCCAATTGTTCATCCAATTCCATAATGAATTTATCCACCACCAGACCAATCGTTTCTGGTGTTAAACTTTTAAACTGAATCATGGCATCAAGTCGATTTCTAAACTCAGGTGTGAATTGTCGTTTTAATACTTCTCTGACATCAGAATCATGTTCCTGTTCTTTAAAACCAATCGAGGCTCGAGATATTTCTTGCGCTCCTAAATTACTTGTCATGACCAAAATCACATGCCTAAAATCGGCTTGTCGACCATTGGTATCGGTTAAGGTACCATGATCCATGACTTGTAATAAGAGATTAAATACATCGGGATGTGCTTTTTCAATTTCATCAAGAAGCACCACTGAGTGGGGATGTTTTACAACCGCCTCCGTTAATAACCCACCTTGGTCAAATCCCACATAGCCTGGAGGAGCACCGATTAATCGAGAAACGGTGTGCTTTTCCATATACTCGGACATATCAAATCGAAGGAGTTCAATACCCAGCACGGTTGCCAATTGTTTCGTCACTTCAGTTTTACCGACGCCGGTTGGGCCCGTGAATAGAAAACAACCTACTGGTTTTTGAGGCTCTCTTAAACCTGAACGCGCTAATTTAATGGCTGAAGATAAGGCATCGATAGCTTGATCTTGTCCATAAACCATTAATTTTAAATCTCGGTCCAAATGACGCATGGTTTCTTTGTCGCGTACCGAAATCTTTTTCAAAGGTACCCTTGCGATTTTTGCAACCACATTTTCGATTTCCACAACAGATATTATTTTTTTACGTTTTGAGGCTTTTAATAAATTCTGGTACGCTCCTGCTTCATCAACAACATCAATGGCTTTATCTGGCAAAAATCTATCGTTGATAAATTTAGCCGATAGTTCAACAGCAGCTTTTAGCGCTGGAATTGAGAATTTAACACCATGATGTTGTTCTAAACGTGGACGCAATCCTTTTAAAATTTCAAAGGTTTCATCAATTGAAGGCTCACCCACGTCTACTTTTTGAAAACGACGTGCCAAGGCTCTATCCTTTTCAAAGATTCCGCGATATTCCTGATAAGTGGTTGAACCAATACATTTCAATTCACCGTTTGCCAGTAATGGCTTAATGAGGTTTGATGCATCCATCACACCACCCGAAGCGGCGCCTGCACCAATAATCGTATGAATTTCGTCAATAAATAAAATGGCACCAGGTGTATTACCCATTTGTTTTAATAGCGCTTTTAAACGCTTTTCAAAATCACCACGATATTTGGTACCTGCAAGCAAAGCGCCTAAATCAAGGGCATAAACCACACAGGATGCAATGGCATCAGGAACATGCCCATCCACAATGGAACGTGCTAGTCCTTCTGCAATAGCGGTTTTTCCGACACCAGCTTCACCAACTAGTAATGGGTTGTTTTTGCGTCGTCGACAGAGCACCTGAACCACACGCTGTAGTTCTTCTGATCTGCCGATTAAAGGATCAATTTTTCCCATCCGAGCGCGTTTGTTGAGATTCATGCAAAAGCTTTCAAGTGGCGATTCATGAGATTCTTGGTTGATATCCTCTTCAAATGAAGATTGAAAGTTTTCTTGTGCATGGTGTTTGGTAATGCCATGTGCTATGTAATTAATGACATCGAGTCGACTAATATTTTCTCGTCGAAGAAAATAAACTGATTGGCTATCTTGTTCACTAAAAATCGCAGCCAAAACATTAGCACCCGAGACTTCTGTTTTACCCGCTGATTGCACATGAAAAACTGCACGTTGTAAAACCCGTTGAAAACCAAGTGTGGGTTGTGTTTCACGTTCTTGATCTTCTGAGGATATCGTCGGAGTTGTTTCATTAATATATGTTTCTAAATCTTGCCGTAAAGCATCAATATTGACATCACAAGCATGGAGAACATGTTCTGCAGATGGATTGTCTAATAAAGATAATAAAAGATGCTCAACCGTCATAAACTCATGACGTTTATCTTTTGCCTCTTTAAACGCTAAGTTAAGAGTAAACTCTAACTCTTTGTTCAACATGATATTCTCCTAGCTGATAAAACATGCAGAACAACTATTAATATAGTGCCAGAAGATATTCCAGCACCATATTTTTCAAATACCTATATTATTTTTATAGACAATAAATTTAAAATTATCTAGGAAAAATCAATTCTTATTTTTCATTTTTTCAATCATGACTTTTGCAAACTCTGAACACTTCACTTCTCTTGCACCTGGCATGAGCCTTGCAAAGTCATAAGTAACTTGTTTAGACTGAATTGCAGATTCCATTCCAAAGAGAATGAGTTCAGCAGCTTCATTCCATCCAAGATGACGTAACATCATTTCCGCCGAAAGAATTAAAGAACCAGGATTAACCTTATCTTGACCAGCATACTTGGGTGCTGTTCCATGTGTTGCCTCAAATACAGCAACTTCATCACCAATATTTGCGCCGGGAGCTATTCCGATACCGCCAACCTGGGCTGCTAATGCGTCAGAAATATAGTCCCCATTTAAATTAAGTGTCGCAATCACGGCATAATCTTCGGGACGTAACAGAATTTGTTGCAAGAAAGCATCTGCTATCACATCTTTGATAACAATATTTTTACCGGTTTTAGGGTTATTAAAAGACATCCATGGGCCAGCATCAATTAATTCTGCGCCAAATTCACGTGCGGCCAATTGATATCCCCAATCTCTAAAACCACCTTCTGTGAATTTCATGATATTGCCTTTGTGTACCAATGTAACAGAATTTAAATCTTGGGCAATTGCATGCATAATGGCATCACGAACTAATCTTTCGGTTCCTTCACGCGATACTGGTTTAATACCAATTCCGCAATGTTCTGGAAAACGAATTTTTTTAACGCCCATTTCATGCTGTAAAAAATGAATCACTTTTTTCGCTTCAGCCGTATCCGCTGCCCATTCAATACCAGCATAAATATCTTCTGAATTTTCACGATAGATAATCATATTGGTTTTTTGGGGCTCTTTAACTGGGCTAGGCACACCTTCAAAATAACGAACCGGACGTACACAAGAATACAAATCCAATTGCTGACGAATGGCAACGTTTAATGAGCGAATTCCACCACCAACTGGTGTTGCAAGCGGGCCTTTAATCGCAACTTTATAAGTTTTTAAAGCATTCATCGTCTCTTCAGGTAAGTAATCATCATGGCCATAAACCTTTGCAGCCTTTTCACCAGCAAAGACTTCAAACCATACAATTTTTCTCTTACCCTGATAGGCTTGATTTACTGCAGCATTAACAACTTGTATCATCGCAGGAGTAACGTCCACACCAATTCCATCACCTTCTATAAATGGAATAAGGGGTTCATTTGGGACGTGTAATGTCCCATCATCATAACGTTTGATAGCTTCACCTTGTTCAGGCAATTGAATATGTTGATACACTCTATTTCCTCTCTTTATAATAAAAAACTATCTAGAACGCGCTGAAATCTTCTTGTTGTGATTTAAAAATTCAATCCATGGCCAACAGAATGCTGTCATCAACGAGATTCTAAGGACATATAACATTAATTTGATAGTGTCTGCATGAGAACTAAACCACTGAATGGTTAAGACATAAATTGCTGTACCGACCGTAACGAACATGATTTGCTGCATTGTTGGAAAAAGTAGAAATTTACTCCGATATTTTGTGATGAACCCTTGTAATAATAACAAAGCTAATACATGAATCCCCATGGTCATATTTGTAAAAGAGTCCAGTACCAGTCCTAAAATCCAAATCCACATGATTGGCATGGTATTTTTTTGATAATGGTTTAACCAATAGAAAAATAATACCAACCAGGCAGGCCAGCATGCATATAAAATATCTGGAATAGGAACAATCGTTAAAATAAGAGAAAAAAAAGCATAAACCAACATTTGCATACTGAGCATTTAACTTTCTTCCTCTATAATTTTTTCACGTTCTTTTAGTTGTACCTGCCACTTTTTAATATCGGCAAATGATTTTAACAAAATAACCATATGATATTTATTTAAGCTCGCAACTGGCTGTACTTCAACTTGTAAAAAATCTTCGCCAGGGCTAGCTTTTACTGAAGAAACCCGACCCACAGGAATACCATAGGGATATATAAAGCCTAATCCGGATGTGATTAGCAAATCATCTACTTTAACACCATTAGTTTTTGGAACATTTAGGAGTTGAAGTTTATCCAGTTTATTGTCACCCACCAAGACGCCATGCTCACCTGTACTTTTATTCATCACAGGAACAGCGCATTTGGAGTCAGATATGAGCAGCAAGGTGCTGGTATAAAGTCCTACATCAATCACTTGTCCAATCACACCATAACCATCAACGGCAACTTGTCCTTCAAAGACACCATCATTAGTCCCTTTATCAAGCAAATAAATATGTCGATTTGAATTGACCTCAATGGTTAGAATATTGGCAAGGGTAGATAACTGTAATGCTTCATCACTTGCCTTTAACCATCCAGTGATAATCTCATGATGATGAGCTCTTGCGCGGACTTGATGAAGTTCTGTTTTCAATTCCATAACTTTAAGCTTTAACAAATCATTTTTTGTTTCGAGCTCTTGTTGTGAACGAAAAAAATCGTGTACTGAGTTAAATGCTTGTGCTGGGGTATGAACGACCACATGGAAAGTACTGGTAACATTGCCGAGTAATTGTCTAAGTGGGTTGTTATGATATTTTCCGTCAAAAAAAATCAAAAAAACTGCTAAACCAATGTTTAGCAGTTGATTGACAATCGCTCTTCGACGCTTAAGAAATAACTCTCTAGAATAATCATTCTGTAGATAAGAAGTCGCCACCACGTAAGTCCATTGTCTCTAAAGCTTTACCACCACCGCGTGCCACACATGTTAACGGATCTTCAGCAACCAAAACTGGCAAACCTGTTTCTTCCATTAACAATGTATCCATGTTTTTCAACAAGGCGCCGCCCCCAGTTAAAACCATTCCGCGTTCTGCAATATCAGCAGCTAATTCGGGCGGAGCTAATTCTAAAGCAGCTCTTACTGAACCAACGATTCCTGATAAAGGCTCTTGTAAAGCTTCTAAAATTTCGGCACTTGTTAATGTAAAGCTACGTGGCACACCTTCAGCTAAGTTTCTCCCACGTACTTCAATCTCATAGAGTTCTCTTGTTGGATAAGCAGAACCAATTTGATGTTTAATACGCTCTGCCGTTGTTTCCCCAATCAATGTTCCGTAATTACGACGAACATAAGAAACAATTGCATCATCAAATTTATCACCACCGATTCGGACTGATTGGTGGTAGACAATACCGCTTAGTGAAATAATTGCGACCTCAGTTGTTCCTCCACCAATGTCGACAACCATCGAACCGCTGGCTTCTTCAACTGGCATTCCTGAACCTAGGGCTGCTGCCATTGGCTCTTCAATCAAGAATACTTCACGAGCACCTGCACCCATTGCTGATTCACGAATTGCACGTCTCTCAACTTGGGTTGAGCCACATGGTACACAGACGAGAACGCGTGGACTCGGACGTAGGAATCGATTTTCGTGAACCTTATGAATAAAATGTTGTAACATTCTTTCAGTCACATAAAAATCTGCAATAACACCATCTT
>DDPL01000029.1 GCA_002342175.1 Legionellales bacterium UBA2469
AACCTGTTAAGGCCGTTGAGGAAATAAAACCAATCTTTACTTTTACATCAGAAGAACTCGATGAACTCTTATCAGCACCTTCAATAAATGAAAATACTTCTCAAATTTCTATGACGCCTTTTGAAGTCACTCCCTTGAATGAAGAAGACAAAGATTTAATTAATAATATAGGAAAGGTAAATCATCCTGAAGAAAATAAATCATTTACATCTCAGAAAGCATCGGCAGAAGAATTAGCCGTCTCAGAACCACATGTACTTAAGAATGAACCAGAAACACAAGAAATGTCTGCTTCTGTAGGTCCAGTATTGATGCTAGATGTTAGTGAACAAACTCATAAGTTTGAACATCATCAATTTAATTTAAATGAAGAATCTACTTTAAAAGCCGTGAGTTATTTACAACAAACCGTCGCATATATTGAAATCCGAATAGAAGATCCAAGATTATCTTTAAAAACACAGCCTGAAGTCATTAAACCAGCACTCCTGGTTGATGATCCCAAAAATGAAGAATTTGTTTATCCGATTTTCGATTATAATGATCGCTTAATCTCCTCAAAATCCCTAAGCCATGAGGCAGAAGGCATGGGGATGTATAAAATGTTTCAAACAATTGAAAAAATGATCTATATCATGCATCGACGATTGACGCTTTTAAACTCCGATGGCGGGTCTAACAACGACGAAGTTAAAGTTTTTCTTGATGGACATATTTTATGCAAACGTAAAATGTTTGAGGTCGTCATCAATTTAGCTGATAACTGGGTTGTTATGAATTTTGATCCTGGTCAGTGGGGAAATCACTATCTCGATGGTTTACAAAAACTTTATAAAAAAGGTTATCCGTATCCTCTAAGTGCGCCAAGGACCAGTTTTCAACATAAACCTGGAGCGACGCCTANNATGCAAGCAAAAACATAATGGGTTTTTAGTGATAAGAAAAAACTTTAAGAACTGTACTATTATAGGGCGTATTTTTTTTTAAAATATGATATAGTTTCCGGTTGTACGGTAATAAATTTATATTTTTTACTATTTGTGTTTTTTTAGAATTATTTGTTTGGTTAAGGTTAAATTTTGCAAGGATTAAGATCAATGAATCAAAAAAGACCTGTTAATTTAGATTTAACAACGTTGCATTTTCCGATCATGGCGATCACTTCGATTTTGCATCGTATTTCCGGAGTTGGCATATTTATTTTATTGCCTTATATGATGTATTTTTTACATCAATCATTGAGTTCGCCAGATACATTCTTAGATTTGCAATATCAGTTGCAATATCCGTTTAATAAATTATTGTTATGGGTTTTTAGTTCAGCATTGGCATATCACCTCATGGCTGGTATTCGCCATATTATTGGTGATTTTGGATATGGTGAAACAGTGGATGTCGCTAAAAAGTCGGCATATGTTTTATTGGCTTTAACTGTTGTTGCGACACTCGCATTAGGAGTTTGGATATGGTAACCAATATCACAAGTTTAACAGGTAACGGTTTAAAAGATTGGCTAATTCAACGTGTTTCAGCGGTGATTTTAGCTGTTTATTTTCTTTGGATTTTGGGATATTTAATCTGTGAACCGCACCTTTCTTTTTCACATTGGTACACATTTTTTCACCAACCATTTTTTTTAGGGTTTAGCGTATTGGCAATGATTTCATTGATACAACATGCTTGGATTGGATTGTGGACTGTAACGACAGACTATTTAAATTGTACCAGTCTTCGTGTTGGGGTTCAGATAGCAATTTCTTCATTGTTGATCGGCCTTTTCGTTTGGTTTTTAATGATTTTGTGGGGATGATACTTATGGCATGGCCACGTCAGACATTTGATGCAGTAATTATTGGTGCAGGTGGAGCAGGCATGCGTGCTGCTCTACAATTAGCAAACTCCGGTCTAAAAGTTGCATTACTTTCTAAAGTATTCCCAACACGTTCGCATACCGTATCTGCACAGGGTGGTATCACGGTGGCTTTAGGAAACTCAGCAGAGGACGATTGGCGTTGGCATATGTATGATACTGTGAAAGGTGCCGATTATATTGGTGACCAAGACTGTATTGAATATTTATGTAAAACTGGTCCTGAAGTTGTTTATGAACTTGAACACATGGGTTTGCCATTTTCTCGAATGGACAATGGTAAAATTTATCAACGCCCATTTGGTGGACAATCAAAAAATTTTGGTGGCGAACAGGCAGCGCGTACAGCCGCTGCAGCAGATCGCACGGGTCATGCACTTTTACATACCTTATACCAACAAAATTTAAAAGCAAAAACCCATGTATTTAGCGAATGGTACGCACTTGATTTTGTCATAAATGCTCAGGGTCGTATTTCGGGTGTAATGGCTCTAGAAATTGAAACAGGTAAAGTGGTCTTTTTCCAAAGTCGTGTTTGCATATTAGCAACAGGCGGAGCTGGACGAATATTTCAATCGACAACCAATGCACATATCAATACAGGTGATGGTTTTGGTATGGTTTTACGTGCTGGTATTCCATTACAAGATATGGAAATGTGGCAATTTCATCCAACCGGAATTGCAGCAGCAGGTACTTTAGTGACAGAGGGATGTCGTGGAGAAGGTGGTTTCTTAATTAACAAAGATGGTGAGCGTTTCATGGAACGCTATGCGCCGCATGCAAAAGACCTTGCCTCACGTGATGTTGTTGCACGTTCAATTGCACTAGAGATTCGGGCAGGGCGTGGATTTGTTGAACCTTATGGTGTTCCTCACGTTAAATTGAAGCTCGATCATTTAGGTGCAGACTTAATTAAATCACGTCTACCAGGCATTCGAGAACTTTCAATTGAGTTTGCAGGTGTTGATCCGATTGTTGAACCAATTCCAGTCGTTCCAACTTGTCATTATGCTATGGGTGGTATTCCAACCAATATTCATGGACAAGTCATCACCAAGTCTCATGGTAAAGAAACCATTGTGGAGGGTTTGTACGCAGTTGGAGAATGTGCTTGTGTTTCTGTACATGGTGCAAACCGATTAGGTGGAAACTCTCTACTCGACTTGGTTGTATTTGGACGTGCAGCAGGACAGCATGTGGAATCGAATGAATTACCTGCCCTGGCTGATGCGACGCCAGAAGATTTAGATGCTGCTATGGCACGTTATAATCGTTGGGAAAGTTCCGAGAAAGGTGAATCAATTGCGGATTTACGTGCCGAAATGCAACAAATCATGCAGGATGACTTTGGTGTATTCCGCACTGGCGATGTCATGGAAAAAGGTTTAAAGCGTTTAAATAATTTGCGTGAGCGTTTGGCACACGCGCATTTACATGACAAGAGCCAAGTGTTCAATACAGAACGGGTGAATGCTTTAGAATTGGATAATCTAATGGCAACAGCTTATGCAACTGCAAAATCAGCATTAGCACGTACAGAAAGTCGTGGCGCGCACAGTCGCGAAGATTATCCAACACGTGATGACGAAAACTGGATTAAACATACCTTGTATTTCCCAGCGGATGATACTATCGATTACCGACCTGTGAACATGCAACCTAAATTTATTGAACCCTTTGAGCCCAAAGAACGTGCATACTAAGAGGAATTTGTGATGGCTGATAAAAAGACGATTACAATATCGATTTATCGATACAATCCAGAAGTGGATAAAGCGCCTTATATGCAAGATTATGAAATTAGACTTGATAAGAAAGCTGATCCAAAAATTTTAGCATTGTTGGAAATGCTAAAAGCTGAACAAGACTCCACCTTATCATTTCGTCGTTCTTGTCGAGAGGGTGTCTGTGGTTCAGATGGTATGAATATTAATGGCAACAATGGGCTTGCATGTATTCAACCATTGTCGAAATTTGAGAGTGATAAACTGGTGATTCGTCCATTACCAGGATTTCCAGTCATTCGAGATTTGGTTGTTGATATGACGCAGTTCTACAAACAATATGAGAGAATTGAACCTTATTTACAAAATGACACTGAAGCACCTGTTACAGAGCGATTGCAGTCTCCTGAAGATAGAGCAAAGCTTGATGGTTTATATGAATGTATTTTATGTGCATGTTGTACCAGTTCTTGTCCGTCATTCTGGTGGAATCCTGAGAAATTCGTGGGACCGGCTGGACTTTTACAAGCTTGGCGATTTTTAGCAGATAGCCGAGATACAGCGACTGAAAAACGGCTTAGTGGTTTACAAGATCCTTTTAGTGTCTTTCGTTGTCGAACCATTATGAATTGTGCGAATGTTTGTCCAAAAGGTCTGAATCCAACAAAAGCCATTGGAGATATTCGAAAACTTATGATAAGCAAACAAACTTGATTTTGGAGCAAATGCAATGAGTCGTATGCAGGATTTGTGGAGCAGCAGTCATTTATCAGGCGGCAACATGGAATATGTTGATGCTTTATATGATGATTATTGTCAAGATCCCAAGAGTGTGCCAGAAGATTGGCAAATGATATTTAAAGAGTTTAAACAAACTAACGGGCAAGATATTTCGACACGAGAAGTGGTTGAGTATTTTAAACAGTTGGCAGCCAATAAATCACATTCAATTTATGTCAATGCTACAGGCGAAGCGAGTGCAAAACAAGCACAAGTGACAGATTTGATATATGCTTTTCGTGCATATGGCCATTTAATGGCAGATTTAAATCCCTTAAATCAATCGCCAATTCCACAAGTGCCTTGTTTAACACCTGACTACCATGGTCTTTCTTTGAATGATGAACATGCTTATTTTGTCAAAGACTCATTGTCAAAAGATCCTATAACGTTAAAAAATTTATATGCATTACTAAACAAAATCTATTGTCGAAGCATTGGTATTGAGTTTATGCATATTATGGATGATGTTCAAAAAAACTGGTGGCAAGAGCGCATTGAAAATAATCAAGGTCGAATTGATTTATCAGCAGAACAAAAGCGTGTTCTTTTAAAAGACTTGGTCGCTGCCGATGGCTTTGAACGTTACTTGGCAACCCGTTTTGTGGGTCAAAAACGATTCTCACTTGAAGGTGGGGATGCATTGATTCCCATGCTGAATCATATGATGAAACGAGCGCATGACAATCATGTGGCAGAAGTGGTCATTGGAATGGCGCATCGAGGACGATTAAATGTTTTGGTGAATGTATTAGGCAAAGCCCCGCAAAGTTTATTTGATGAATTTGAAGGAAAAACCAATCTTGCGCGTACAGGCGATGTGAAATATCACCTAGGGTATGCATCAGAATTGGATTTTAATGATGAAAATCCTGTCCATGCTGTCTTGGCATTTAATCCATCTCATTTAGAAATCATTGGTCCTGTTGTTGAAGGGTCCGTTCGTTCGCGATTATGTCGTCGTGAAGATTTAGAAGAGAAAAATACAGTTATACCAGTTGTGATTCATGGTGACTCTGCTTTTACAGGACAAGGCGTTGTCATGGAAACATTCAATTTCTCTCAAGCACGTAGTTATTGTACGGGTGGAACCGTTCATATCGTGATTAATAATCAAGTGGGTTTTACGACCAGCAACCCACATGACACGCGCTCATCCAATTATTGCACGGATATTGCAAAAATGGTTCAAGCACCTGTTATTCATGTGAATGGAGATGATCCGGAAGCGGTTTTAAAAGTCATTGAAATGGTATTTGATTATCGCATGACCTTTAAGCGCGATGTGGTCATTGATTTGGTTTGCTATCGTCGTCTAGGTCATAACGAAGCTGATGAGGCTTCCTTAACTCAACCCTTGATGTATCAAATTATTCGCGCACGTCCAGTATTGCGTGAATTATATGCACAAAAATGCCAGAAAGAGGGTGTAATAGATAACGATTGGTATCAACAAGCCATCGATACTTACCGAGAGAAAATGGATCTGGGACAATCCCTGGTCGCAACCTTAGATAAAGTACCGGATTCAGCTTATGCCGTTCGTTGGGATAAGTACAGGGATACAACCTGGACAGCAGCAGCCAAAACGGGTGTTGCAGCTAGTAAATTAAAATCTCAGATGCATGAGATGTGCGCAATACCAGATGGATTTACCGTTCATTCTGTCGTATCAAAAACACTAAAAGATCGCATTTCAATGGTTGATGGTGATATGCCTATCAATTGGGGTTGTGCAGAAGCTTTAGCGTTTTCTACCTTGCTTCGTGATGGCTATGAAGTTCGCTTATCGGGTCAAGATTGCGGTAGAGGTACATTCTCCCACCGGCACGCGGTATGGCACGATCAAAAAACTGGTTCTAGTTATACGCCACTAACGAATTTTGCAACCAATGTAAAACATCCGTTTACTGTCATTGATTCAGTTTTATCAGAAGAAGCTGTCCTTGCTTTTGAATATGGATATGCTGCTTCCAATCCAGAAGCATTGGTGCTATGGGAAGCACAATTTGGTGATTTTGCCAATGGTGCGCAGGTGGTTATCGACCAATTTATAAGTTCAGGTGAACAGAAATGGGGACGTTTATGTGGTCTGGTTATGTTATTGCCGCATGGCTATGAAGGACAAGGTCCGGAACACTCATCAGCACGATTAGAACGTTTTATGCAATTGTGTGCGCAACAAAATATGCAAGTCTGTGTGCCTTCAACACCGGCACAAATCTTCCATCTCTTGCGTCGCCAAATGTTAAGACCTTATCGTAAGCCATTAATTATCATGACACCAAAATCGTTGTTACGACATAAATTAGCGGTATCAACAATGGTTGAGCTTGAAAATGGCTCTTTCCAAAACGTCATTGATGATTCTCTAATTATTGCACCCACAAAAGTCAATAAAGTCGTCTTGTGTTCGGGTAAAGTTTATTACGATTTATTCCAAGCGCGTGAAGAACGTCAGATCCAAGATGTTGCACTTGTGAGAATTGAGCAGCTATATCCATTTCCTGAGGAAGAGTTGTCTTCCATTTTGAAACAATATGCTAATGCGAAAAATATTGTTTGGTGTCAAGAAGAGCCACAAAATCAAGGGGCATGGTTTACATCACAACATCATATGCAAGCATGTTTATTGCCATCGCAAAAATTGCGATATGCAGGGCGTGAATTTGCTGCGGCCCCTGCAGTCGGGAGTCATGCATTGCATGTTCAACAGTTTGAAGCGTTTATTCATGACGTTTATTCAAATTAAACCAATAAGGGATCATTATGTCAAAAGAAGTTAAAGTTCCTGCATTGCCTGAGTCAGTTGCCGATGCAACTGTGGCAACCTGGCATAAAAAAGTAGGTGATTTCGTAAAGCGAGATGAAAATCTTTTAGATTTGGAAACAGACAAAGTGGTACTCGAAGTACCCGCACCAGCTGACGGTATTTTAAAAGAACAATTGGTACAAACAGGTGCTGTTGTGACGGCCGGACAATTGTTGGCATCGATTGAAGAAGGCGCTGCTCCTGTGGTAGAACCTAAACAATCAGCGCCTAAACCTGTTGAGCACACCCAGGGTCCTGCTGTAAGACGCCTGGTTGCAGAACATGAAATGACCACCAAAGATATTGCCCATTTAAGTAAAGATGGTCGACTCAATGCGGCTGATGTTCGCGATTTTGTAAAATCCACACCTGCTGCTTCAAAGCCTGCAATAGTTGCAGGTGCGCGTGAAGAAAAACGTGTGCCCATGACAAGACTACGCGCCAAAATAGCTGAGCGGTTGGTGCAAGCGAAATCAGAAACAGCGATGTTAACAACTTTTAATGAAGTCAACTTAAAAGCAGTGATGGATTTAAGAGCACAATATCAGGATGCTTTTGTAAAAAAACATGGCATTAAATTAGGCTTTATGTCGTTTTTTACCAAAGCTGTCGTTACAGCTTTAAAACAGTTCCCATCTGTAAACGCATCGATTGACGGAAACGATACTGTCTATCATGGCTATTTTGATATTGGGATTGCGGTTTCGACTGAGCGGGGATTAGTGGTCCCAGTCCTTCGTGATGCAGATACCTTGTCTTTAGCTGAAATTGAGCACCAAATTCAGGATTATGCGACAAAGGCTCGTAATGGAAAACTTGCATTAGAAGATATGCAAGGAGGAACATTTACCATTACCAATGGTGGGATTTTTGGTTCGATGTTATCAACCCCCATTATTAATCCACCTCAGACTGGAATTTTGGGCATGCACAAAATTATGGAACGTCCCATTGCCGAAAATGGCCAAGTGGTGATTAGACCCATGATGTATTTGGCACTGTCTTATGATCACCGTTTAGTAGATGGTAAAGAATCAGTACAATTTTTAGTTGCAGTGAAAGATGTCTTAGAAGATCCTTCACGTTTACTGCTCGATTTATAATAGAGGAACAAATATGAATTTGCATGAGTATCAAGCAAAAGCTTTATTTCGTAAATATGGTTTACCAACGCCAAAAGGTGATGTTGCATTCAATGCCAATGATGCAAAAACAATTGCAGCAAGTCTAGGTGATGCACCTTGGGTTGCCAAAGCACAAGTTCATGCAGGTGGCCGGGGAAAAGCAGGTGGTGTTAAAGTTGTTAAGTCTAATGATGAATTGATAGATTTTTGTCATGGTTTGTTAGGAACACATTTAGTGACCTATCAAACAGATGCAAATGGCCAACCTGTGAATGCTATTTTAGTTGAACAAACCTGTGATATCGATAGAGAATTGTATTTGGGTGCAGTTATTGATAGAGCTAGCGGAAAAATGGTGATTATGGCTTCAACAGAAGGTGGTGTTGAAATTGAAACCGTTGCAGAAGAGACCCCTGAAAAAATTCTAAAAGTTGAAGTTGATCCAATGTTGGGTGTAATGCCTTATCAAGCTCGAGAGGTTGGTTTTAAATTAAACTTAACCGTCGAACAAATCGCTGCATTTACAAAAATCATGATGAACTTGGGAAAAATGTTTAAAGAATGCGATTTAAGTTTATTAGAAATCAATCCATTGGTCGTCACAAAACAAGGCGAAATTGTATGTTTAGATGGTAAAATCAACATTGATGATAATGCTTTATACCGACATCCGGATTTAAAAATGATGCGCGATGCTTCTCAGGAAGATGAACGAGTTAACCGCGCACATGATTGGGAATTAAACTATATACCGCTTGAGGGAAACATTGGATGTATGGTGAATGGCGCAGGTCTTGCCATGGCAACCATGGACGTCATTCAGCTTTATGGTGGCAAGCCTGCAAATTTCCTTGATGTGGGTGGTGGTGCGACCAAAGAGCGCGTTGCAGAAGCATTAAAAATTATTCGTGCCGATGAAAATGTAAAGGGCATTTTGATTAATATTTTTGGTGGAATTGTACGCTGTGACCTAATTGCAGAGGGAATTTTAGCTGCAGTTGAAGAAATTCAATTAAATATTCCAGTGGTTGTTCGTTTGGAAGGTACTCGTGCGGCTGNNGCGGCTGATGGTGCACGCTTATTGAATGAAAGTTCAGTGAATGTTATTTCCGCAAACAGTTTAGATGATGCAGCTCAGAAAATTGTTGCTGCAGTGTAGAGGTGAAGCATGAGTATTTTAGTTAATAAATCTACAAAAGTTATTTGCCAGGGTTTTACCGGCAAACAAGGGACATTCCATAGCGAAACAGCCCTTGAATATGGCACCCAATTGGTTGGTGGCGTCACGCCAGGTAAGGGTGGTCAAAAACATTTGGGCTTGCCTGTATTCAATACTGTTCGTGAAGCAGTGCAAGAGACAGGTGCTGATGCAACCATGATTTATGTACCTGCACCATTTTGCAAAGACTCAATTTTAGAAGCAGCAGATGCTGGTATTCCTTTAATTGTGTGTATTACTGAAGGTGTCCCTGTTCTTGATATGTTGGAAGTGAAACAATATTTATCTCAACATACCTATAGTCGTTTGATTGGACCGAATTGCCCAGGTGTTATTACGCCGGGTGCTTGCAAAATGGGAATTATGCCAGGTTCCATTCATTTGCCTGGGAAAGTGGGTATCGTGTCTCGTTCAGGAACATTAACCTACGAAGCTGTGAAGCAAACTACAGATAAAGGCTTTGGACAAAGTACTTGTGTGGGAATTGGTGGTGACCCAATTCCGGGCAGTAACTTTATTGATATTTTAGCCTTATTTGAACACGATCCACAAACCGAAGCAATTATTATGGTTGGTGAAATTGGTGGAACAGCGGAGGAAGAAGCAGCTGAGTTTATTAAATCCAATGTGACCAAGCCAGTTATCTCTTACATCGCCGGTGTAACAGCACCACCTGGGAAACGTATGGGTCATGCGGGTGCAATTATTGCAGGTGGTAAAGGAACAGCGGCTGATAAGTTCAAAGCTTTAGAAGCAGCGGGTGTTAAAACCGTTCGTTCACCTGCAGAACTCGGTAATGCGGTTGCTGAAGTCACCGGTTGGAAATAACCAATGACTTTACCATCCGATTTGGCTCATATTCGTCGAGAATATGAGTCAAAACCATTTAATGAAGCAGATTGTCATTCATCTCCTCTACAACAATTTATGCGGTGGTTTGAGGAATGGCAAGTCGTTAAACCCATAGAACCCACAGCAATGGTTTTATCAACCGTTGATATGCAAGGATACCCTGATAGTCGGGTGGTCTTATTAAAAGGTTTATGGCAAGAACAATTTTTATTTTATACACATTACTCCAGCACCAAAGGGAAGCAAATTGCACATGAGTCGCATGTGAGTTTAAACTTTTACTGGCCCGATTTATCACGTCAAGTTCGCGTTTTAGGTGTTGCAAAACCTTTGCCAACATCGATATCTGATGAATACTTTTCCTCCCGTCCCTTTGCGAGCCAATGTAGTGCTGTTGTATCGCCACAAAGCCAGGAGATTTCATCTCGAGATGAGTTGGAATTGAACCTAAATGCTTACATGAATTCTCATCAAGGAGAATCGATTGTGCGCCCCGAACATTGGGGTGGCTACGGTGTTACCCCGACCAAGATTGAATTTTGGCAAGGCCGTGTTCAACGCTTACACGACAGAATTCAATATACCAAAGAAGGCGAAAACTGGGCAATTCGCCGTTTAGCGCCTTAAATGGTTCGATTTTCTAGACCATTTGGAAAGGGAACCGGTCTGTAATGTCGTGTGTTTCGTCTAATTTATATGAATTCTTCAATTGTTGCTCTAAGTTCTCAATGATTTCTAATTTTTCTTTTAAAGACAAATACGCTGATTTGAATGGCGCTTTTTGGTTTTCTGGTAAATTACAATATATTGAATACAATTGCATAATTGTCGTATTGGTTTCTTTTTTATCATCTTGTAAACGTGAGGTAACAATTTGAAACATGTGCTCTGGCTCTACCCCGGAAAACTTTAAATCCTGCCATTCATTTAAGAGTTGTTCACGAAATTCTAAATTCTCTTTACGGTTGAGTATTTGATGATTATTAAGGGAATTCGTGGATTTTTGGTAGGAGCGTTCAATGCTATCACATTGTTCAAGACATAAGACATAGTAGTCTGTAATATCATGAGCTAAGTCTTTTGATTTCATGCCATGAATTAATTTTTGGCTAGGCTCATATTGACTGGTTGCATAAACTGAACCATAAAACCATTCAATAAAGTTTAAATACATATAATTTTTGATTTGAATATATTGGCTGGCGACAACAATTGAAAAATACAATGCCGGAATAAAAAAGATATATTCAATTAAAAGGTGATACGCAAGTGGTAGAATGGCAGCATAACCCAATGCTAAAACCATGGACATGATTATAAATGGCATAAAAGCTCGAATACAAATCATGATGATGTTTTCTTCAGACTGGGCAAGCTCAACGTATTCGTAAAAAAAAGGCCGTAAGGGTTTAAACAAAGCTTGCCAGACACTCATGACCGAGTGTATCGATTTCCGATTGATATGATAATTATAATAATCAAACACATTAATTATAGGTAGACCTGGCGTTTCAAAGCTACTTCCCAAGATGATATTATCTGATGAAATGCCTAATAATCGATAAAAAACATGTGCACTTAACATTTCATTCATGTATTTTTTTAAGGAAAATAACAAAGGTTTAAACCAGTCTTGTATATAGTGAGTAACGGGTGGTATGAATTCCATAATATTGAATTGATTATTTCCCCAGTCCTGGTTAAGCATCTTCAATAAATATTTATTGCTTTCTTCAATGTTTAATTGGTTATTTTTGATGTGTAAATGGATATCAAAATGAAATTTTGAGGAAAGCGTTTTAAATAAAAAACCAAACGTTTCTTGATGATCTGCTAATAATTTTGCATGAATGGTTTGCATTTCTGAACTCGTATCTTCTACAAAGGATTGTAACCAATCCTTTGGAAAGGGAAGCCGAGTGTAGGGTGCTTTTAAAATACAATTTATTTCAGCATCTGAAAGTATCTCAAGGTTGATGCCAATTTTATTGATATTGGTGATGAAGATTTCTGTTGTCAATTCTAAAAATGCTGGATGTGAAACCAGGATATTCTTTATTGTTTTCTCATTTGTTATGCGTTGATAGATTGCTACCTTATTTAAGGTTGGGTCTAGATGAAAAGTATCATTTCCTACAAGCCATTTTAGTAACTGAGGCGTGTCTCGAAGTTTATCAATAAATATTGCTTGTCTTTCTTCACTAAGGCAAGCAAAGTCAGGAATCATTTTTATCAATTTATAATTGATATTTTTTGTCATGTATGACCTCCTGGGACATTGGAAAACATATGATCTTGGTTACGTGGAAATCCTTGGTATTCTTTATCCGACAGGGAAATGATTTCATATTATACATGATGAATTTATTTTATCAACAATAAGGCACGATTTTTGCTGAATAATGCGCATATTGTAGTCAAGCTGATGATTGTGTATGATTTCGCATGCCAAAATCACACCTTTTGATTTTAAATTTTGTACAAGCATGCCTCAATTACTTGAACACATACGACAAAAGGTAAAAGGACTTGAAAGTGTGTTTGATAAGGTCCTGGGTGATTGTAATTTCCAATCACCTCAAAAGCGATCCTAGCAGGCGTTAGAGATTATCTCTCTTCGAGAAATACATCGTATTGATCATTTATTATGGGTCAGAGCGATGCCCGCGTTTATTTGTTTGCAAAGAAATGCACTAGACGTTATTACGAAACTTCCTAAACATTCTTATTATCTGGCTCGATTAACCATGTCTTTGTTTATTGGAGATTTAACGTCTTATCGATTGGGTCACGATGTTTGTATTTACATCGCAATGTTTTTAGATTGCATTCCGGATATGTTCCAATTGCAATTGATGCAAGGAGGAATTCTAAGACGAGGACTTGGTTAAATTTTTTTAAAAACACAATATATAGGGTTTTGTAGACATAATCATCATATCCATACCGATATTGTCAAAAAAGTGTAAAGTTTCTATAAAAAGCATTTTTTTAAATCAAATTTAGGTAAACTATTTAAATCGGGATATGAAATTTGTATTGTTCTTCCCCCCTTAACCAGGAGCAAAAAAATGGAAAACGATGCAATCGCACTTATGAGACTAAAACTAAATATTGAAAATCCAAATTATGAAGAATGTTATGTGGATGGATATGCATGTGGATTAGCTGACATTCATGAGCAATCGAATCCATTTGAAGAAAATACAGCTGAATTTGAGTATTGGTCAGATGGTTGGTGGGATGCCATGTATGAACAAAAACCATTATTTACCCTAGATGGGGCAAATATTGATTCACAACCCAAAGCGCATGAACATCGACTTTCAGATTTCATCGTTACTTTTCTAGAAATATCCGGTGTTATCGCGGTTTCAACGCTTTTAGGTTATCAACTATGGGAACTTGTCGCTTAAGACGTTCCCATTTTATACACATTTCTTGCTGAAATATTTAAAAAAACATATAATTGATGCAATTATGTATCAAAACCTAGTTTTTCTACTTGAGGATGTGTATGGATAATAGTAAAGAATATGATTCATTTCTTCTGGATCCAACGATTTTACCAAATCGTTCTACGGATATTTCCCCTGAAACTTATGCTGATCCCAATGAACTTGATTTACTAACGTTATTTCAAGTGAACAAAGATGAATCAGATTCAGATGATAAAAGAGAATCAGGCTATTCAACACCAATAGAAGAAATCCCAGCATACCAACAATTAAAATTTAATTTATACAATTCTCCGACTTTAATTTTAGAAGCTTTAGAAAGAGAAAGTCTAGAGAGTGAAAAAGAGACTATTTTACAAAATCTCGGTGAGGAACTAAAAAATAATGCTGCATTTTTTAAAAATAACAAGATATCATTACGATATGCAGGTCCAGGTGTATTCACTAATAATGAATTGATTCAAACGAGTATATTTCGATCCCCTGACGAATATGAATTCTTACCAAAAGAACTGCAAAAAGATGAAAGTATCATTGATACAATGTTATTTTTGGTGCAGGAAAATAGGGTGTCGATTAGTATAATTTATAAACTCTGCGAACAAATTCTTATCCTACACGACGAGAAATTAATACTTGAAAATCAAGGTGCTAATATTCTACGATTAGAATTCTTGTTTAAAATTTTATCGGATGATGAGTATAAGACTAATTTTATTAGGTCCTATGTTCATTGCTATCGAATGTTACCCTTATACTATAAAAATGATTCGACGATTGCATTATTGGCCTTTCATACCGATAATTCGATTTGTGAATACCTGCCTATTGAGCTTTTAGAAAACAAAGACTTTGTTTTAGAGGCTCTTACGATGAGAAAAGATGTTCCAATATCTGATTTGATTCGTGGGCTAAATGCGAAGGATATGCTGGATTTGTTAGTTGGAGATATAATTGCATTCGATGATATCCTACAGATTAAATTAGATGACAACACTCTTCATCCTCTCATGAACCCGCAATTAATTAAATGCGTGCTGAAAAGGTACAATAAAGAACCTGGATTTGAAGGTTTGCTTGAAAAAATGAAGCCTTACATTCATGACAAACCAAACGCCCTTTATCATCTAATTTTAATAAACCCTTTATATTGTAGATTTGCATCAGAAAAATTATTGAATGATAAAAATTTTATGTGCCTTGCCATTTACATCAATATGGATTGTTTAGATTTTGTTGGCCAGCAATTACAACAAGATAAATCCTTTCAAAACAGTGTTTATAAAATGACCAATAATTATATATTGGAGCTTATTGCAAAAACAACGCTTTGTTTAGGGCTTTCAGCATTAGGCATGATTGTGTTAACTCAAATGGTTACTTTACCCTTTTTATTGATTGCAGCAGCTTCGGTTGTCACGGGATTGTGCGCCTCAGGATTTTTTGCCAATAAAATATTTGAAAATTATCATGTTCAAAATCAATATCAATACCAATTAGATATATATATTTAATATTTGAGACTTAATTGTGAACTAGAGGGTTTCAGTAACCCTTTTAGTTTTTCAACTTGGGTTTTAATTATTTCTATTTGAGTTAATTGAGTTTGTTGCTTTTCTTTAAATGCTAGGGATACCCCATTAATTTCCTTTTGGATTTCCTCAATTAATCTAGGAATTTCTGTTGGGGATTGAACGGCGATTTTTATTCGTTGTTGGTCATAATTCTCGGCATGTAATGGAATTGGAAATAAGCTCCGTCCAGTATGTGCAGAATGAAGATGCTCGACGATGGGAAGCAACAAGTGTTTTTGTATGTTTTGAATTTGCGTTGTAAGTTTGGTTTTCTGTTCAAATAAATTTGATTGTAAGTTTTTTAATGCGAGAAGAGCATTTCCATCACCATTCATGATTTTGCTATAAAGGCCCAGTAATTCCTCTCGTTTGTCTTTGGTAATATTTGAAAGATACGGCAGTTCGGCAATGACATCATGCAGACGCTCGCGCATTATTTTATAGCATGCGAAGAATAAACCGATATGATTGAGGCAGGGTTCAATTTCATTTTCGGTCTTTTGTATCCCTTTTAACTCAACATTTTGCTGTGATTGATGGATGTATTGTTCATATAAATGCAATTCACTGTGTAGATAATTAAGCCGTTCCGAGGGGGCATGATGAGCAGCAAAAGTGAGATATTCCTTTTCTAAGGATTCCAAATGTTCTGTTAGGAATTCGAGGTAACTGAATATGAATGATTGTAATGGAATTTCGAGAGAGACCAGTTTGTCTAAATCATCAAAAGTAAGTCCTGTATTTTTAGCATAAATAAATCTTGCATCCTCAGATATGGGAACAATTTGGCAATGGGGATGAAATTGATGGATGTTGAATGGTTCGGATTCAGAATAACCGATGTGTTTTTGAATGAAGGGTAGAATTAGATTTGGATCATGCGGACTGTTCGAAAAATAATGATTCAGTTGAATGATGAGCATGTCTAAGATATTACTTTTTCCATAACAAAACTGTTTTAATTCAGGGTCAAAAGGACCTAAACATATGATATCGGGTTTGGTCATGCTTCGATTGGCATCTAAAATAGATAATAGAGAATCCTGTTCGCGATAAGAGTGGGATTGTTCGAGAAGCAAATTGTGTAATTCTTCAGGGGCAACATGGAGGGTATAACTCTTATAGGGTTGAGTCTCATCTTTTGAAAATACACTATCTTTATCCCATCCATTTTTTCCAGAAAATTTTATTAAACCTTGTTCAAGATCTTTGAAGAGTTGAACAGCGGTTCCAGGTTCAAAGACCATTTTTAATTGATGGTTACAATCCAAGCCAATCCAGGGATATCGATGTTTTTTTTCAATACTGTTTCGAATCCCTTCTAACAGAATTTTGACAAATTTCTCCATTTGATGCCCAAATTGGTATGCATAAATACATTATAGACCATTATTTTTGCATTAGGTTTTGAATCTTCATGACCATTGTTTTTAATTTATCAATTTCTTCAGGAATAAATTCTTTATAACTAAGGGTTCCAGGATTTAAAGCGACGGTCACGTTTTCGCCAAGCCCTTTTAAAAGTTCAAGTCCTGAAAGTTGAAACGTTCCAATTTTTTCAAAATCTTCTTTCGCCCAGTCTTTTATAAACGACAATTGGCTGAAAACCGGCAAAAATATATGTTTATCGGTTTCTAGAAATAAAACCCGGGGTTCGTCATCATCATGATTATCGGGATGCTCAATGGGTAATAGTAATTGGGATTTAAGAAATTGCATATATGCTTGAGTGGCAAGTGACTGTTCACCTTCATGAGCTAACGCATTTTCAATTGCTTGTTCTAAAGTCAGATTTGACACGATGAGGTTCTCGATTTTTTAAAAGAATGTATTTTATCGAATTCAGGCAACAAGGGGAAGATTAAAAAAATAGCTTGTAAAAAATTAAAGCATTAAATACAATGAGAACATTTTTTATTACATTTAAACAATAAGTTATGAAATTAACAGAAATTAAGGCCTTGGCGGCAACGATTGAATATGAAGAACAATACGAAGAAATGAATATATCTGATCTTATTTTTAGTGAATATTCTCAAAAATTGAGACGAAAATTTGATGAATTATTTAGAAAGATGCGTCCCAAAAATTATCTAATACAGCAATTTATAGAGATGTGCAAAGTCAATTGGGACTTGGTGAAGGGGACAGCACTTTGTTATACTGCCGAACCCAATTGTATCGAAACACGTCTTTTCGTGAAAATGGCAGAATATTTGAGTCAAAATGATAGGGACAAAAAATCTGCATTTGAATATTTAATGCCAGGCGTGACCTATGAATTTGCGCGTGATGGTTATCCAGATTTGAGGACAATCGAATTATCAATTGTGTTGCAGACGCATATTTTAGGTGATAATGATTTATACCTGGTCCCTATTAAGCTCTTAACCGAAATTAATTTGTCACCGACCCAAGGACGCTTGGATAATCCGTATTTTGACGAAACGCATCATGCGATGGAGAATTGGAAAATTTCAAAAAATGAAATGGAGCGATTATTTCTCCATTCAAATTTAACCGAGGATCTCAAAAAAGCCAAAGATGCCGTGGAAAATATTGCCAATCAGGATACCCATCTGCTTGGCCAGTTAAGATATTTATGTAAAAACTTGCGTTTAGGCTCTATTTTAGGAGAAGGTTCGGAAGAGGATGCGACGATTGATGCCTACCAAGCCATGATTCATTTTATGGATTATTTCAATCAATTGTTTTCACGACGCTTGATTAGTCTCTCTTCTTTACCAGCAGATCTGAGTAAATACAAAGAACAAGTATTGTGGGTTGGTCGTCAGTCGCTTTTTGAAGTGGCTCAGAATGGTGAGCTAAAAGAATTGCCCATTTCAAATATGGATACTTTTAAAGCCCGATTGAAGGCCTTGAAACAGGCTAATCCAAGTGAAAAAAGGAATATGCGACTAACCGTTCTGGAATGGGATAGTCTATGCCAAGATATCATTGAATACTCTCCCATCGATCCGAGAATATCTCCGGGATTAAAGCATGAAATCTTGTATCTGTTTCGAATGACCAGCAGTCAGGAATTAAACATTGTTTCACATGAGGACACGGAATCTTGTATTATGAAGCGAAGAGAAGCCTTAGTCGCCTCGGTTCTGATGCAGGAAGACGTTCTTGCTGAAATTCGCCTAGATAACGAGATTGCGCATGATGATTTGGAAACGCAACGACAACAATTTTTTCCCAAGCGTGAAGCGATTTTAACTGCCCTAGAAAATGAAGAATACGAAGGGTTAGATAATTTAAACCATTACTCCGTTTTATTGGAACGTTTAGAACTCGATTATGAAATTTTCATGGTCGAACAATTGAAATTTATTGATGATTTTCCGGTGGAAGAAATTCGTGAAATATTTGTTGAAAATCCAAAGTTTGTTCATGAAACCACGGCGTTATTTCGTCATATAAATGATTTTGTTTTTCAGCTTTTAACTTGGCCAGCTGACAAAATTATTTTAATGATAACGTTGCTTAAATCGAAACTACAAAACGAAATGATTAAAAGTCTTGATGATTTGATAAATTTAGTTAAAACGCTGGACGCAGAATGCTGTGGAGAAGTCATCCGGCTTTTTGCTTTGGATTATATCCAGGACTGGGATGATTTACTCACCATAGGAAGAGGATTAGAGCTGGCACATTTTCGTTTGGCATGCAGTCAGCTTAAACCGTTTATTATTGCCGGTTTAACAGCGCAACGATTTCATGATTTATCAATAGCTTTAGACAGTGAGGAAATCATGAATACGTTTCATGAAGTGATATTTGGTGAATTACCGTCTATTGTGCATAATATCGATGACTATTTTTTTGTTAAGGCCTTGCTGAAGGAACAGCATGATCAGATTTTTTTTGAGCAAATGCACCCACAGATGAAAGCAAAACTCATTTCAGCAAGTGACTATGGCAAATACTTTCAATGTCTCTTTCAACGACAAAAATCTGTCGTTTTTCAAGAACTTGTTGAAGATACTCCCAATATTATTCATACCTTGAAAGATTTAAAAGATTTACTCCCGTATTTAGGGCGTACTTTTTTTAATGAATATTGTTTGGTATTTGGTGAACGAATTGTAAGTTACTTAACGACATCGGCCGACATTTATGAGCTCGTGAGCACATTACAAACTCGTCAATGTGAAATGTTTGCACGAATTTTAGAGGAACATTTACATATCACAATTTTAGAATCTCCCTATCATACGAATTTGGCACAGATGGAGGGTTTTTTTCAAAATCTTTATGAATTAAAAGCATTTACATTACATGTTGCATCAATATGCTCGCAAAAACATGCCCGCAAACTTACACATTATCTTATTTATAGAGATGAAGAAGGTTTGCTCATGCATTTACAGCGAATGGTTAACTTTCGACCCAAACAACGCTTCTTTTCTGCAGAACCCGTCATTGAACAATTGTTTTGTGCAATCTCTCAATTGTCTGAGCATTGGCGACAAGTTTGCTTTAGAACTTTAAAGACAAATGATGCGTGTACGTTACAAGATTTTTCAATCATTATTGCTGGCCGACATGAGGGGGAACCTGCGACAAAAAAGTTGAAATCCGAAAGGCATCATCTCGGCGCTAATCTTTAAAAAAATACTTTAATGCAAAGGCGGATTAAGTTATCTTATTTCCAATTGTTGAAGAGGTGATGAATATTGATGGGTAATAAAAAAAACTTAACGAGGGCATGGATTGTATGGGGATTAGCAGCTGCCTATTATTTTTCTGACTATATGGCACGTGTTGCCCCCGGTGTGATGCATAAAAGTTTACAGTCAGCTTTTGGTATAAGTGAAGCAGGCTTTGGTTTGCTCACTTATTCCTTCTATATTCCATATATTGCCATGCAAATTCCTGTCGGATTGCTGATTGATCGTATTAGCGTGCGTCAGTTGCTGACGCTCATGTCGCTATTAACCGCTATTGGTTGTGTCATTTTTGGTTTGGCTGATGGTTTGTGGATGGCATGTTTCGGGCGGATGTTAATCGGTTTTAGTGCGGCTTTTGCATTTATTTCAGCATTGCGGCTAGCGACCGCGTGGTTTCCACCAGCCATGTTGGGGTTGTTGGCAGGTTTAACACAAGCTCTTGGTATGCTTGGTGCTGCCGCAGGGGAAGCGCCCATTTCTTTTCTCGTGAATCAAGTCGGTTGGCGACAAGGGATGTATTGGGTTGCGGGCCTTTTTATTTTGTTGGCCATTTTTTTGTTTCGGTTTATTCAAGATCATGACAGCATGGCAACCATTAAACGAGAAAAAAACCAGATTAGCATGTTTCAATCCTTGGTGACGGTCTTAAAACATCGCCAATTGTGGTTAAATGCATTATATGCCGGATGTTTATTTGGACCTACGGCAGTCGTCGGTGAGTCTTATGGGCCTGCTTTTTTACAATTTGGTTGGGGCTTATCTGCGCATCAAGCGGCCAGTGCCATCGGATTTATTTTTGTGGGTTGGGGATTTGGCGGTCCTTTGCTTGGTGCGTTGTCAGATCATTTGGGTCAACGTAAACCCTTAATGATTTTTTCAGCACTTTGTACGTTTGCGCTGACATGTGTGATGATTTATTTAAAAATTCCGGGGGTGTTGACCTTATATGCAACATTTTTCTTGTTTGGTTTAACCAATAGTGGCGTCGGATTGGCATATGCCGTTTCCACTGAACTTGCCCCTCTTGCATCCATTGGTACAGCAATTGCGTTTACGAACATGGCCTCCATTTTTGTTGGAGCCTCATTACAACCATTGGTTGGCCATTGTATTGATAAAATTGCAGGTTCTCGATCGTTTGATGTTTCATCCTTAACATTAAGTGATTTTCAGGGCCCATTGGCATTATTAATCATTTGTTCTGGAGTGGCTTTGGTGTTATCTTTAATAATCAAAGAAACAAATTGCAAAAAACAACATTAATCGCGTTGAATTAAAAATAATGGGTGGACGCATGAAAAAATTGGTTGCTGTGATGGGGGCACTTGCTGTCGTTGGACTTGGCTCTTATCCTTTATTTGGAATACTTATTGAAAAGGAATTGCGGCAACAAATTCAATCAGCACATACCCAATACGGCATGTCGTTAACTTTAAAAGATTTTCAAAGGCATTGGTTTTATTCCCAAGCAAAAGTAGTTTGGGACTGGCATATTCCTGCTCATCTATCACAAAATCATTTGGGCCAGACCATTACAGTATCGCCTAAAAATTTTCATAAAGAATTTAATATTGATATTCAACACGGACCATTGGTTTTGAAGCCCGAGACATTTGTCGGTGTTGGTTTTGCTAAAACGACAGTCGACTGGCCTTTTATCAATCAAACTTCAGTCGAAGATCAATATGATAAATCATCGGTCTTTCCAAAAGTGACCATGTCATTGGCGACGAATTTTTTGTTGAAAACCCGGTGGAAAACCAATATATCCGATTTTAAACTGATTTCTAAAGACACATCTCAACAATTGTTATGGAATGGCATGGTTTTCGAAAATCTAATTGATGCCAAGGGTCAACACATACAAGGTGATGCGAATTTAGATGGTTTTGATTTGATCAAACCTGATATTCAAGTTAATGTGAAAAATGTGGAATCGGACTATGATTTTACCAAAGATAAAGTCGGTCTTTATGTTGGGCATGCTCAATTTGATATGCATCAATTGCGAATGGTCGACAAAAATCAACAAGAAATTCAATTTCAAGATTTAACCGTTTCAACACAAACAGACATCCAAAAAGAAGATTTTACAACACAGCTTATGGCTCATTTTGATAAAATGATGCTAAACAAATTGGATGTAGGGCCATTTGATTTAGATTTGAAAGTCGAAAAAGTCAATGCGCAGGTCCTAAGCCGTATTCATCAATTGTTTCAACAAGAACAAAACGCTTCCCCCAGTTTTAGACAAAAAAATATTTGGTCTATGATGTCGAACATTCCAGACTTATTAAAATATGGTATGGTCATTCATTTGAATAAGTTTCATGTTGTTTTGCCTGAGGGCATGTTTGAAACACAAGGAACTTTAGATTTACCCCTAGATGAATCTGGTGCGTTGAATATTCAACGCTTACAAACATTAAAAGGAAATTTCGATTTTAAAGTTGGGCAGGATTTATTAAAAAAATGGTTAATTGATTTGGTGCAAAGACAAATGGAACATGATCAATTGTCTTTCAGTCAAGCTGCATCGAGTGCAGATATTAAAAATGCTGCAACGTCTCGTATCAGTGAAAAACTGGCTGTTTGGGTACAGTCTGGTGTCTTAAAAGCGCAATCTTCTGATTATATCGTCAATATCCAGTTTCATGACGGACAGTTATTGGTCAATAATTTGCCATTTGATCCTGCATGGTTAATGATTTAGAAGGTTGTAAGATTTTTTTAGTTAAGGAGTGAATAAAATGTCAAATGCTTTAAACAAGAGTATTGAAGAATCTACTGCATCTTTAGCCACCAGTGTGATGCAATGTGTTCAACGATACTTTGCGGAATTAAAAGGTGCTGATCCAGTTGATTTATATCAATTCGTATTAGAAGAAGTTGAGACACCATTATTTCGTGCGGTGATGGAACATTGTAAATACAATCAATCCCGTGCTGCTTTAATGTTAGGTGTCAGCCGTGGAACTTTACGCACTAAATTACGTCATTATTTTGATGATAAATATGTCGGTACACGTGACTAAACTTTATTGTTAGCGCCAACCTCGCAGGGAATGGATACATGTTAAAAAATACAAAAAAAGATAAAAAATACTGTTGACAAACTGGGTAACAAAATGCAAAATAGCCCACGTTGACGCGATAAAGAAAACAGTCAACGTCCCGCAGTAATTGGGGTGTCGCCAAGCGGTAAGGCACAGGGTTTTGATCCCTGCATACCTAGGTTCGAATCCTAGCACCCCAGCCATTCAAAAAAATAATAATTTACTTTTATATAGGCAAAAATCATGTCGATGATGTTATTTTCAGGAAATTCTTCGCCCGATCTAGCAGAGAAAATTGCAAGATATTTAAAATTACCGCTAGGGAAAGCAAAGGTTGGAACATTCAGCGATGGTGAAACCAATGTTGAAATTCTTGAAAATGTTCGAGGAAAAGATGTTTTTGTAATTCAATCCACATGTGCGCCAGCAAATGATCACTTGATGGAATTGATTACTATGGCAGATGCTCTAAGAAGAGCTTCTGCTGGTAGAATTACTGCAGTTGTACCTTATTTTGGGTATGCTAGACAAGATAGACGAGTACGTTCTGCTCGAGTGCCGATTACAGCTAAAATCGTGGCAGATATGATGACTTCTGTCGGAATTAATCGCGTACTCACCGTCGATTTACATGCAGATCAAATTCAAGGTTTCTTCTACATGCCCGTGGATAATGTGTACACCACGACCATCATGCGAGATGACATGATTGCGCATATCAAACCCAATACCATCGTTGTTTCTCCCGATGTTGGCGGGGTTGTACGTGCAAGAGCAATGTCCAAAGAATTGCAACATTCTGAAATGGCAATCATTGATAAACGACGTAGTGGACCCAACAAATCAGAAGTGATGCATATTATTGGAGAACCTGCAAATCGTCATTGTTTAATTATTGATGATATCGTCGATACTGCAGGTACATTATGCAGCGCCGCTCGAGAATTAAAATTAAAAGGTGCATTAAGTGTTAGCGCTTATGTCACGCATGCCGTATTATCTGGAAATGCAATTAAAACGATTACAGATTCTGAATTGGATCAAATGATTGTGACTGATACCATTCCATTATCAAAAGCAGGAGCAGAATGTCCTAAGATTCGTGTCGTCAGCATTCATGAAATGCTTGCAAAGGCAATTAAACGAATTAACGACGAAGAATCCATTAGTTCATTGTTTAACGAGCACCATTAAATTAAATGGGGCTGAATGCCCCATTTAAATAGAGTAATAATGAAATCAAGTTGTTTTATTCTATTTGTTTTACCGGAAATGCGGCGAAAAGCCCCTGGATTTATCCATGGGGATGAAAGCCGTGGGTTTTTGGTTATTTAACTGTACGCGTGTATAATGATTTAAATAAAATGAGTTTCTATGGTTCTGTTATTTAATGAATTATAAAAGTAATCAAAATATTGTATATTCTTGTAAATATCATATTATATGGTGTCCAAAGTATCGGCGAAAAGTCTTGGTTGATGAAGTTGCGATTCGATTAAAAGAACTGATTGAAAAAATTGCCCAGGAACTTAAAGTTGATATCATTGAGGTAGAAACAGATAAAGATCATGTCCACATTTTGGCAGAGGTTGATCCACAATTTGGAGTGAATCAATTTGTTAGGAAATTAAAAGGGAAAACATCCAGAATTCTAAGAGATGAGTTTCCTCATTTGAGAAAACGGCTACCCACACTTTGGACCAATAGTTATTTTGTTTCAACAGTTGGTGGCGCACCACTTGAAGTCATCAAACAATATATAGAAAATCAGCAGCTTAGTGAGTCTGAAAAGTCTAAACAACGATGGAAGAAATTTTTAGAGCATGGACAAGGATAGTCAAGGTGTTTTTATATATGAACTTCGTTTAAAAACGAGCCCTTATGAGATGGGTGTTTTAAACAAGCGTCTTGATATGGCAAGAAAGATATACAATGCTTGCCTTGGCGAAGCATTAAAACGTCTTAGGCTCATGCGAGAATCAAAACAATATCAAGCCGCCTCTAAACTCAGCAATAAAGAGCGCAGTCAGGGTTTTAAAGCCGTTCGAAAACAATATGCATTTTCTGAATATGATTTACATGCGTTCGTGAAAACATTAAGAAAAGATAGCTTTCTAGAGCAACATATTGATTCCAGTACCGCACAGAAGTTGGCCAGTCGCGCATTTAATAGTGTTGTGCAATATGCGGTTGGGAAACGAGGGAAACCCCGATTTAAATCTGTGCATCGATTTTCGAGTGTTGAGGGCAAGAGTAATGTTGTAGGCATTCGATGGAAGGATGGAAAAATTGTTTGGGGCAAAGAATTTTCATGTGCAGTTATTTCTGATGTGAAGGATAAACATGGTGTGGAATACCATGCTTTATCTAAAGAAACCAAGTATGTGCGCTTGGTGAGAAGAAAAATCAAAGGGAAGCAAGTCTGGTATGCGCAGTTGATTCAGTTGGGACGACCTCATCAAAAACTTAAAAACCAATTAGGCAATGATATCGTGGGCTTGGATATTGGCCCTTCTAGTATCGCCGTGGTGGGAGAGCATACTGCCCATTTGCAGGCTTTTTGTCCTGAAATTGAAGATGTGTCACGAGATATCAAACGATTACAGCGGCAAATGAGTCGTATGATGCGCTTAAATAATCCTGAGAATTTTGAGCCTGATAGAATGATTCTTAATAAGAATGGGAACAAGATTTTAAAAAAGGGTAAGGTCAAAAAAGGTGTTAGGAAATGGTTTAGGTCTTTGCGATATCTTGCTTTGAAGAATGAAGTCGCTGAGTTGCAAAGAAAAATGGCGGCGCAAAGAAAAAGCTCGCATGGACAATTAGCCAATAACATATTGGCTATAGGGGTTGAGATAAAGACAGAAAATTTGTCTTATAAAAGGTTGCAAAAGAATTTTGGAAAAAGTGTTGGAAAACGTGCGCCTGGATTATTTATCGAGCGCCTGCGCTACAAAGCCGAAAATGCTGGTGGGCAGGTGATTGAGTTTAATACGCGTACCACGGCCTTAAGCCAAACCTGTCAATGTGGTCAAAAGCAGAAGAAGGCTTTGAAAGAGCGTTGGCATTGCTGTGGGGTCTGTGGGATTGAAGTGCAGCGAGATTTGTATAGTGCATACTTGGCACGATTTGTGAATGAAAATCAATTAGATAGGAGCCAGGCAATTGCTGCTTGGCCGGGTGCAGAAATACTCCTAGAGCAGGCGCTATCTAATTTAGAAGAAACAGTGAATGGCAAGAATCGTCTTGCCTCCTTTGGTTTAAACCTGAGGCCGAATTGTTTGTTTGCTAAAGAGGGATCGGTCATAAATAAGGCTTTGGATGATGTAGCAATCGCGTAGCTTTTGTGAGAGCCAAAGAGCATTTATTGCCTTGCCCTTAGAACCCCCTGGATTTATCCATGGGGAGGTTCAG
>DDPL01000024.1:0-5410 GCA_002342175.1 Legionellales bacterium UBA2469
CAATCAGTTGTTGTTGATGTTCTTCAGGAAGTGTTAGATAGATTCTTTTAAAGTCAAAAGCGTCTTTTATCAAATCCTGCCAGTGTCCTTGGAGGGATTCAATCAGTTGTTGTTGATGTTCTACAGGAAGTGTTGTGTAGATTTTTGTAAAGTTAAAAGCGTCTTTTATCAAATCCTGCCAGTGTCCTTGAAAGGATGTTAGGATGATGTCGATTTTACTGGGTGTGAGCATGCCAAGCATTGCTGGATATTGTTCTACGTTTAAGCCTAATTGTTCTGAGATAAGTGGGAGTATGACTGCTAAAGTCTGCTCAGGGGTATCGTTTAGATAGGGTATAAGATTTTCTGGTTCATTTAATAGTGATTTTAAACTTTCCTTCAGTATGGGGATGCTATCAAGCAATACCATCAAGTCTTTTGGTGCAAAGGTATTAAGGATGTAAACATCTGCCATGGATTGAATGGAGATGGATTTATTGAAGCGATTGAGGATGTCAAGATTAAGACTTAAGTGAGGGTCCTGTCCTTTATAGGTTTGATTATCGAGTGCTGCTTTAAGTTCTTGTAATCGGGATTGAAGATTTTGGTTGGCCTCATCTAAGAGATGCCGTTGTTGTTCTGGAGACGCCGAGATATCAATCAGTTGTCTTTGATGTTCTTGAGTTAGACTTCGAATGCTCTCTCCTCGAGTGCCAATACAGGTTGCCATGTTTCGTGTGGCTTCAATATTTTTTGCAGGATTATGAAAAAGTTGCCACAAGAGCTCAATTTCTCTGCGAAGTGCTTCAGGGACTTTGGTATAACCGTTCATGAAGGAGTGTTCGGTATGGATATCAATCCATGCTAAATCTTCTTGAGAGAGGGTTTTGTTTTCGCTAAATTTTTGATGAAAAAGTTCAGCAAAAAGAGGGCCGCTATATTCAGTTTTGATGGCATCAAAAACTTGTTTAGGAATATTGGATTCACTGCAGTTGATAATGCGTTGATACTCGTTGGGAAAATTATTATTTATAATTTGAATATCGTGCTGATTTAGGGTTTTTCGACCAGGAAAAAAGGTAAATTGTCCATCATCGGTTTTGACGATGGTTGGAAGATTCATACTTTCAGGGACATCTGAGAGTTGTTTAAAGCGTGCGAGTTGTACATTAAATTTTGCAGATTGTTCGACTTCGGTGATAGGGGTAACGGTATCTTCATGTCGATTAAGAAAATAAAGTCGGTCTTTATAAAAGGCGTATCCAATATTTTTATCTGCAGGTAAATCTGTAATTTGCGGTGGTGTTTTGTTGATGAGCAAAGCGCACGGCTCGAGTGATAGGTAATATTGCATAAAATCCATGATGGCTGGATAAGCACCACTTGCGGCATTATCTCCTCTTCCAATACCACCATGCGCGTCATAAAATTTAAGTTTTTGACCGAGGATATTCAGCTGTCCTAATAGATTGGATGCTTGGGTGGTTAGGTTTTGAACGGTACGAAACGCATCATGGAGTTCTTGTGTCATCGATGAATGTTGAAAGAGGGCTTGTATATCAGATTCTGAGAGGTCTTGAGGGAGATAATCTTCTAAAGTATATGGTGCATAGAGTTTTTCTCTTGGAGCTTGAACATACTCAATCAGCGAAAGAACGGGTGCAAGGTAATCTTCTTTTAAAGCAATATGTGATTGGAGGATAAAAGGAATGGGGAGGTCTGTTAAATTTACATATCCTTCTTTCAGACTTTCTGTAGCGATACCTGGCATGAGCAATTGAATAGCCGGTTTTTCATAAGCAATCATTTCAGCGATGCGCGTGAGGGTCATGGTGACGGGATGTTGAGGAATGGCAACATAGTCAAGACAAGTGCCTTGAATGAATTGGTAATGGGCTTTAAGAAAATCGGATAATGCGTTGATTTGTTGTCTTTCAGTGGTATTGTCTTGAATGATTTGAATCAGTTGAGCTTCGACATCTTTGCGATAGCGTTCATAAAGGTCTTTCCACCAATTTTGAGCTTTTTGTTCGGGTGTTTCAATACCATCAAGTATCATGGTTTGAGCGGTATCAGCAGGACGAATCAGGTGTTCATCCAGGAATGGTAAGGTCAACAAAGGGGGCTTTAAATAAGCTTTGGCAGAATCCTTCATTTCATTAAAGGCTTCGAGAGAAAAATCGCCAGGAATAAGATGAACTGAGATGGTTTTATTGTTATTTTGCTCAGGGAGTGGGATGGCTTTTTCAATAAAACCTCTGATGTTATTAATTTCATAGAGTGTTCCATCATGTCGAGCAAACCAAGCGACATCGGGATTTTCGAGGTCTTTGTTTTTTAGGACGCGAACAGATGAAGTTGTAAGCTCTTCACCATGGACCATGAGTTTTGTGCCATCGAGATGACAAGGTGTCCAGTCAGACCAGGATTTATCTTCCTTTTGATACTGAATAAAAATATCCATGTTGCGACTCTTTTAGTCCATATTTGTAATTATAGACCATTTTGAGATAGCAAGACTTCAGAAATATTTTAAAAATATTTTCAGGTTAGTTAATAATCACTGGTCACACGCAATACTTCATTGATGGAGGTGTTGCCGGCTAAGACTTGTTTCCAACCGTCTTGCCGAATGCTTGGTGTGGTTTGACGGATATGAATCTCCATATGTTGTGGATTGTCTTGACGGTGAATCATGGAACGCAAAACATCGTCGCATGTAATTAATTCGAAAATGCCTGTACGGCCTTTATAACCAGTGTGATGACAATGCTCACACCCCTTAGGTTGATAAATATCATAATACGGTTCTGTGACATGCTCTAACCATGGTATAGTTTTGGTTTCAAGTCGGAAGGGCTCTTTGCACTCAGGGCACAATCTTCTAACCAATCGTTGTGCTAGAACACCAAGTAAGCTCGTCGAGAGTAAGAAGGGTTCAACCCCCATGTCTTGAAGACGAGAAATGGCGCCCAATGCACTATTGGTATGTAAGGTGGATAGCACCAAGTGTCCCGTTAAACTGGCCTGAATAGCAATTTCTGCCGTTTCTAAATCCCGAATCTCTCCAATCATAACAATATCTGGATCTTGTCTTAAAATCGCTCTCAAGCCTTTGGCAAAAGTCATATCAATTTTTGGATTGGTTTGGGTTTGACTTATCCCAGGCAAATCAAACTCAATGGGGTCTTCAATGGTTAGAATATTATGAGCATTGGAGTCCATACGACTGAGCATTGCATATAAGGTTGTGGTTTTTCCTGAGCCAGTTGGGCCAGTTACCAACAAGATACCATGCGGTTGTCGTATGATATGTTCAATTCTATCCATTAATTCATCTGGCATGCCTAAACGGATGAGATCTAATTGTTGCGCTTGTTTATCAAGAATACGCATCACTACACGTTCGCCATGGTTTGCGGGTAGGGTGGATACTCGTACATCAACATGATGTTTGCCTAAGCGAATACTGATGCGACCATCTTGTGGAATGCGTTTTTCAGCAATATCTAAGTGTGCCATAACTTTGATACGAGTTATGACAAGTGGCGCGATATTCGGATCTAATGCCAAAATTTCTTGTAAAATTCCATCAATACGAAAACGCACAATGATACGATTTTCGTAGGTTTCAATATGGATGTCCGATGCCTTTTGTCGTACCGCTTGCATGAATAAAGCATTAATGAGTTTAATAATCGGTGCATCATCTTGGGTATCTAATAAGTCTTGATGTTTAGGTAAATGACTTGCGACTTGATTAAGTTCTAAATCGTCGCCTAACCAATCTTTCTGAGAAAGCATGGCGGCTTGATCTTGATAAAACTTTGAAAGATGCTGAGTAAATTGCTCTTCACTTAAGACATGAAATTCTAAATCACTATCTTTTAAATAGCGCTGAATTTCAATAAGGATTTGAGCAGGTGTCTGTAGTAGATGAAAAACATTAAAATGATTGTCATGTTTATCATGGGGTATGGCAAAAACCCCATGTTTTTTAGCATATGGATATGGAATTGATTTGGCGTTGCTCATGATTTATTTTTGCACCGCAGAAACACGACCAGAGAAAGGTTTGGGTAATGCATCAGAATGCCATGGAGGTGCAACGGTATCTCTATCTCGTTGATCAAAGTTTTCTTGATGTCGCGTATATTCTAATTGGTCTTGGCGTAGATGTTGGTACTTGCCACTAGAATATAATTCAACATCAGAATCAGATTTCATGATGAACGGTCGAATAAATACCATCAATACCTTTTTACGGCGATTATTGATGTTATGTTGGAACATGCGGCCAATACCCGGAATGTCTTTTAAGATAGGAATATCATTATTATCGTTGCTGATTTTATCCTGTGCTAGACCACCCAGGACAATGATATCTCCAGATTTAACATGCACAGATGTGACGATGGCACTGATATTAAACACTGGAACTGTTCCGGGGTTAATTAAATCATCGTTTTGGAGCGTATCATTGCCTTGGTCAATTTGCAGCTGAATGCCTTTATCACGGGTAATTTGTGGCCGGACATACAAATGAAGGGCAACGTTGACCCTATCAAATGTGGCGTATGGGCTTGCGGTGGTTGTCCCTTGTGCATTATTCGGATATGACGATGATTGAACTGAGACTTGTTTACCAATTAAAATTTTTGCCTGGCGATTATCTAATACAACAACAGATGGTGTAGATAAAATGTTTGCTTTACGTTCTTGTGCTAGCGCATAAATTTGAGCTTGCAGCTGATCAATATTCGATTCGGAGTTGATAATTGCAAACCCTGGATTAAAGGTTGTGGGATCTTTCGCTGTACGTCGTCCATTGGTGCCCCATTCTATGCCTAGGTTATTGGCTTCTTGCTCGTCGATTTCAGCTACCATTGCTTCAACCAATAATTGAGCGGGTTTGATATCGAGTTGTTGAATCACGCTCTTTAAGGTTTTGAGTAATGCGGGAGGACCGTTCATAATAATTGAGTTGGTGTTTGGTTCACCAATAATTTGAACTGATGGCTTGGTGGTTCCTTCGTTATGGGAGTTCGAACCTTGAGTGGTTGGATTGATGTTCGCTGAACCACCTGTAGGAACCAAAGAATTATTGGTCATGCTTCCGCCTGAGGGGTTGGGTACCATGCTGGCCGCGGGGTTACTGCTATCGATTTGTGGCTGTGTCATGGTACCAATCGTGGTTCCAACAACCCCGCTAAACCCTGCTTGTGCAATACCGGCTAAAATAGGTACAAGGTCTTCGGCTCGCATATAATTTAAATAGACGACTTGAGTATTGTTTAATGTGCCATTAGGATTTTGTTTGTCCAATTCTAAAATTAAGAGCCTGAGTCGCAAACGGTCGGTTTTACTGCCACTCAAAAGAATGGAGTTGCCGCGATCATCTGGTGCAATAACCGGCGGATTTCGCATACCC
>DDPL01000024.1:5431-23287 GCA_002342175.1 Legionellales bacterium UBA2469
TTAAGTAATTCCTTAAGTGTGCTGGCGACATCCATGGCAAGCGCATGTTTTAAAGGTACAATATCAATCCCATTAATTGAGCTTGAATCAACTTGGCGAATGATTTCTGCCAATTGACTGATGTTATTAGAGCGCCCTGAAAGAATCAGCATGTTCGATGGGCCATAAGCACTGACAGTACTCCATTGGGGCATTAATGGGCGCAATACAGGCACCAATTGTTCGGCTGGGACATAATGTACAGGAATCACCTGAATCATCAATTCATCACTCGGATTGCTGCTATGGAGGAGTGGGTTTGAAAAAGCGGCTTCTGTTCGTCCATCAGTAATTGGAACAATTTTAATGACATCTCCTTGAGGAATGGCTGAAAAACCCGCAACTTGTAACATTGATAAAAACATCGGATAAACATCTTTATCTGCAATTTTACTGCTTGAAATTAAGGATAATTTTCCTTGGACGCGCGGATCAATTAAAAAGTTTTTTCCGGTCATTTTAGAGACTTCTTGAATCACAGCTCGAATATCTGTTTCTTGTAGATTCCAGAAATGACCTTGGGATGTGTTGTCCATTGACATATCGGCAAATTCTTCGCTCTCAGGTTGTGCTTGTACCATGGGTTCAACAGGCGCGGTAGGGGGAAGGGGAACTTGTGGCGGTATTTCAGCAGCAACCGGTTCAGCAGCTTTGGGCGCACGAGAAAAGAAATGCTTCAAATCATCAATGTGTTTTCTAAATGAACTGTCTTGAGGTTCAGCAAATGCAAAGGCCGTAAAGCTGAAAAAAAGAATAAGTAGTTTTTTAAATCTCATGTGAAGCAGTCTACATGTAATTACAAATAGGATAGTTTAACAAAAAAAGATAAAAAAATAAACTACTTTAAAGAATTGGTGGCTATGGGTAGACTCGAACTACCGACCTCAGCATTATGAGTGCCGCGCTCTAACCGACTGAGCTACATAGCCAACTGGCGTGAATTTTGTCCTTTTTTAGAGATGTTGTCAAGCATAAAACTAAAAAAAAGAATTAAATGCATGCCGTTGGTGCTGTTGCTCGCATGTAAAGTTCAGTACATACACTTGTAAGCAAAAAGGTTAGTAACCCAATCCCTAATGCAGTTAAAAATACAGGGTTCGATGCAAAAATTGTATAAGCTAGTGTTGCAACAATTCCGAATGCGGTGCCAATACTACCAGAAAGGATGAAATAGCTTGGTGGGCTAAAAAAAGATGCCTGAGAAAGCAACAAATCGTCTGATGATTCTTGAGAATCGTCTGAAGTAACACTGGCTACATCACGAAAGGGACTTTCGAGTACAAAATATTCAAGAGAGAAATGGTCTCTTGTGGATTCGTATGCTGAAAAACGAAGCATAAATGTATCGATGGTTTGATAGAAATCCTCTACACTTTGATTCTCATTTTCATAGATGGCTGTGATTTCAGCGGTATAATCGTGTTTTTCATTTGAAATCTCATTGATAAAATCCGTGAATTGGTCTTTAAATTGAGTACTATCTTGGTGGCTTTCGTAAGCCTCGTATAATTTCGAAAATTTTAGCTTAAATGTTTCCAATATTTTTTCATATAAAGGACTTGGTTTAGTTAATTCGTTTATATATTTATCACCATTATAGTTGTAGTCTTGAAAAATATTGTTTTGGTTCAATGATGTTTCTTTTTTCAGTTGTTTAATCAAAAAATGAATCAGTTCCTTAATGCTACGCTGTTCAAGATCCCACTTTAAAATATTTCGAATCTGAGTTGAGGAAAAAACCGCCTCATCGTTACCAATTAATGCTTGATGTGCATTTTAGTAAGCCATTTTAAACTCAGTTTTGATGGGAGTAAATTCATTCAATGTATCTGGAAGTTTAGGATGTTTTTTAGCAATTTCTAAAATGTCTTCAATCAATGTATTTAAAACGGTTTTTTTGTCATTTAAGTTTTGCATATCATTTACCCCCAAAATATTTAGGGGAAATTATATCATTTGATTAAATTTTGATCAACAATTAAACACCCCGAACTGATAATTCGGAGCGTAACAAATCATTCAACGACTACAAATAATGCGCCATCGTTACGTAAAACTTGTAGTAAAAGTTTTTTTGGTGTCGATTTTGCAATAATTTGCAGCTCATCCATTTGTGAAATGGGTTTACGATTTGCAGATATAATCACATCGCCTGGGCGAAGACCTGCTCTAAATCCGGCAGAACTTTCGAGTGCACCGACAACCATCACACCTTTAACATATCCAGCTGGTGGTGCGTCTTGTTCGAAATTACGTAAGGCCAAACCATATAGGAAGGGATTTTCCGCTTGAAGAGCTTGTTCATGTTTTTTGAAATCCGTGACTAAAACGCTAATATCTTTGTCTTTACCATCGCGTAAGATATGTAAATTTGCTTTGCTGCCGGCACGTAAAAGACTGACTGTTGCCTTCACTTGACTGGCTTGGGTAATTGGGGTGTTATTGATTTTTGTGATGATGTCACCAACTTTTACACCCGCCTCTTGTGCAGTTGAGTCGCGATTAACCTGCGCAATCAAAGCCCCTTGTTGCTCAGAAGGATAACCCATGGCAATCGCAAGTTCAGGTGTTAAATGCTGTACAAAAATACCCATCACACCACGCTGAACCGAGCCATATCGTAAAATTTGTTCAGTAATGTCGCGAACCATGTTGATTGGTATCGAAAAACCAATACCAATGTTGCCACCCGAAGGTGAGAGAATGCCAGTATTCATACCAACCAATTCACCACGGGTATTGATTAATGCACCCCCAGAATTTCCTGGATTAATGGCAGCATCAGTTTGAATGAAATTTTCAATACCTTCTAGGTTTAGATCACTACGTTTGTTCGCACTAACAATCCCAAAAGTCGCTGTTTGGCTATTCCCTAAACTATTCAGTCCGAATGGGTTGCCAATAGCAATCACGAAATCACCAACTTGAACATTGTCTGAATTGCCAACTGGTAAGGATTGAAGATTGTCGGATTTTACTTGTAACACGGCTACATCTGTTGCCGGATCTTCTCCAATTTTTTTTGCTTTGAGATGGCGTCCATCATTCAAGGTAATGGTGATTTCATCGGCATTACGAATCACATGACTATTGGTAACAATTAAGCCATGCTCAGGATCAACAATAACACCTGAACCAATCCCTGAAAACTTACGGGGTGGCGGCGTCATACCTGGTGGTGGTAAGCGTTTATCCCCGCTGCTACGAGGATCTGGAACATAAAATTGTCCCTGAGCTGTTCCTTGAACAGCAACATTAACAATCGCAGGCATCACCATTTTTAAGACAGGAGCTAAGCTCGGCATGCCAGGTGGCAATTGAGGGGGAGCAGCATATGCTTGACCGATGCATAAGCCAACACAAAGTTGAAGAGCAAGTTTTTTTATCATCATTTAACATCCTTTATCCAAATTAATGTTGCGATTCGTCCAGTTTGCGCTTGTCGTCGATATGAGTAAAACGCTGTGTTTTCATAGGTGCATGTTTGAGCGTTAAATATACTCTGAATACCATGTTGATGAAGGATATGTTGTGCCATTTGTGTAAGGCTAAAATGCCATTGCTTCTTTTGTTGAAAACAATGCTCGGCATTTGGAAAGCGCATTAAAAAGGTTTGTTTCAGTTCATCACCAACTGTATAGCAATTTTTGCATATGGCAGGTCCCATCCAAGCCATATATTCATTTAAGGGTTTTTTTAAGTGCTGTAAAGTGTTTTCAATCACACCATTCGCAAGTCCTCGCCAACCCGCATGGATGGCAGCAATTTCATGTTCTTTTGGATGACATAAGATAATGGGTAAACAATCAGCCGTCATGATAACGAGGGGTTTTTCAATTTGTTGTGTGTATGATGCATCCGCATCTTTGATGTTTGAGTTATCAATATTGATACATAAGTTGCCATGCGTTTGATTAAGCCAAAAAGGTTCGTCGCGATAACCTAGCATTGCTTGGAGTTGCTTGCGATTGTGCATGACCACTTGAATATCATCATGGACATGCGTTGCCACATTGTAGTTCTCTGGCTGTTGTGGGTGTTGCTGAGTGGTTACCGCCTCAATAAAATAGGGCGCAGGCCAATTCACTTTTAAAAATTGCATTAATGATTTCTTAGAATCTCAAGAAGGTATGCAAAATCATCAGGGATCTGACTACTAAAAGTCAATGGTTTTTGTGAAGTGGGATGAAGAAGTTCTAATTGATAAGCATGAAGTGCTTGTCGGGGAAATGCATTTAACGCATCGCTGACCGGTCCTTTTCCTGGGGCTCTAGCTTTTCCGTAAAGCGGATCACCGACTAACGGATAACCTAAATGTTGCATATGAACACGAATTTGGTGGGTTCGACCCGTTTCTAGTTGAACATCGACGAAGGTATTTTGTGAGAATCGCTCAACAACTTTATAATGGGTTACAGCCGTCTTACCCATGGGGCGCACGGCCATTTTTAAACGGTTTTGGGGATGTCTGCCATAAAAAGTTGAAATTTTTCCGCTGGCAGAAATTACACCATGAACCAATGCGTAATAGTAACGACGAATCTCACGTTCTTGCATAGCATGAACCAATGCTTGATGTGCAACAGATGTTTTGGCAACAACCATCAGTCCTGTGGTTTCTTTATCCAAACGGTGAACGATACCTGCTCTAGGCAGTTGTTCAAGCTTTGCATCATGAAACAATAAAGCATTCATCAATGTGTTATCGGATTGGCCTGCTCCAGGGTGAACCACAAGTCCAGTGGGTTTATCGAGGATGAGAATTTCTTCATCTTCATAAATGATATCCAATGGAATGTCTTGGGCTTGTGCTTCGGTATTGATAATGAGCTCGGGGATTTTTACTTGAATGATTTGATGGGCTTGGAGCTTATTTTTTGGAATAAGCGTTTGTTCATTCACAGTAGCGCGGCCCTCACGTAGCCACTGAATCCATTGATTGCGAGAATACTCTGGAAATTGTTTGGCAAGGATGACATCTGCCCGAGAATCATGGAGTTCCTCGGGAACTGTGCACTCTAAAATCCTAGCATTCGGCATGGACGGACTCTTCGACCAAACGACCACGTAAAGAATTGGGGAGCGATTCGGTTATATGAACAATGACCATTTGACCCTGTAAGGAATCTGGTCCGTCAAAGTTCACCACACGATTACATTCGGTGCGTCCTGCCATTTGTGTGGCATGTTTTTTTGCACGACCGGTAACTAAAATNNTGATTAGATCCAATCAGTGATTGGCTGTGTTTTTGAGCTTGCTGTAATAAACGTGCTTGTAATATTTGTAAGCGTTGTTTTTTCACGTCCATTGGAGTGTCATCTTGTAAGTTGGCAGCTGGTGTTCCAGGACGTGGACTATAGATGAAACTAAATGACATGTCATAGTCCATTTCTTGGACTAAATTCATAGTGGCTTCGAAATCAGCATCGGTTTCGCCAGGGAAGCCGACAATGATATCGGTGGATAGATGGATATCGGGACGTACTTGGCGTAATTTTCGAATTTTGGATTTGTATTCTAATGCAGTATATCCACGTTTCATCGCCATTAAGATGCGATCAGAACCACTTTGAATTGGTAAATGCAAATGATTAGCAAGTTTGGGTACATCCGCATACGCTTGAATTAATGCATCGGAAAATGCAATCGGGTGGGAGGTGGTGAATCGAATACGTTCAATTCCATCAATCGAGGCGACATAATGAATCAATAATGCCAAATCGGCAGTCCCACCTTGGTGCATTTCACCGCGGTAATCATTGACGTTTTGACCCAATAAATTAATTTCACGTACACCTTGTTGTGCCAACTGGAAACATTCAGCTAAAACATCATCAAATGGGCGACTGATTTCTTCACCGCGCGTGTATGGAACGATACAGTAGCTGCAGTATTTACTACAGCCTTCCATAATGGATACAAAAGCGGTCGGACCTTCAGCACGAGGGGCTGGAAGATGGTCAAATTTTTCAATTTCCGGGAATCGAATATCAATGACGGGTTTTTGTTTTTTTAAGCGCTCTTCAATCATTTCAGGAAGACGGTGTAAGGTTTGTGGTCCAAAAACAACATCGACATAAGGGGCTCGTTTAATGATATCGCCACCTTCTTGGCTTGCAACACAGCCCCCAACACCTATGATGACATCAGGATTTTTTTTCTTAATTTCGCGCCATTGTCCCAATTGAGAAAAAACTTTTTCTTGTGCTTTTTCACGAATGGCACAGGTATTTAGTAAAATAACATCTGCCTCATCAGGATTTTCAGTCAGTGTGAGACCATGTGAAGCATGAAGAACATCTGCCATTTTACCAGAGTCATATTCATTCATCTGGCATCCATTCGTTTTGATAAAAAGCTTTTTTGACATTTAAAATACACCCTGAGTAAAATTCTGCGTTAATTTTAAACCAGATTAAACATTTTTTGCAAGTTCATGACTGGGTACCTCACGAACAAAAGGCATCAAACACAATGCAATGAAAACACCAATGGGTAAAATGCTTAAGGCGAATTGATACGCACATAAATCATAAATTCTGACGCCACTCATCACCTGGCCTTTCCATGAGTGATCGAGGAAAAAACCAATGAGGGGCTGTGCTATGGCAATCCCAATCATGTTCATCATGTTCATAAAACTTAATCCTGTTGCAACATATTTTGTCGAACACATATCTCGAGCAACTGAAAATGCAGGGAGGAATCCAGCGGAGAATATACCAAAAGTAAATAAACAAATATTGACGACCGTTTGACCAACGGGCATGTAAATAATCATGCTTAAAGAAACCAATGTCCCAATCGCACTCCAATACAATGCGGGTTTACGTCGGCCAATATAATTGGTGAATATTCCCCAAAGGGGGCTCGCGATTGCCCAGCCAACTAATACTAAAGAAATGGCATTTGCAGCGACAGGTTTGGTTAAATTGAGCTTTAGCATTAAGAAAGGAACGCCCCATAGACCACAAAAAACGGGTGTACACATATAAATTAAGCCGCCGTAAAGAGCGATAATCCATAATTGTTTATTTTTAATGACATCAGATAAACCATCGGTCATTTTATGATCGAGTCCTCGATCTTTGGCAATCGATGATTTATTGGGAGCATCTTTGACCAATATGAAAATTATGATGGCTAAAACAATACCAATTATACCCATGTAGGCCATGGTATGACGCCATCCTAAACTATCAACCATTAACGCCTGCGGTGTTTCGCCAGCAATTCCGCCAAGCATCCCTATGGTGACCATCATGCCTGTGAGTAAAGCAAATTTTTCTGCCTTAAACCAGTTGGATGCCAATTTCATGGTTCCGACGGCGGCAAATGCAGAACCAAATCCAATCATTAAGCGAGCGATACAGGCCGTTGGGAAATGTGTGGTTAAACCAAAAGACATCGTACTCACAGCACAAATGGCTGTGGCAATAAATAAAATACGTTTAGGACCAAAATAATCCATTAACATGCCACATGGCAATTGTAGTGCAGCATAGGAATAAAAATAAATACCAGATAATAAACCTAATGTCTGGCTGGTAACATTAAAGTCACGCATGAGTTCATTGCTCATCACACTGGGTGAAACCTGTAAAAAGTTTTCATAAAAATAAAAGAAACAACCGAGTGCCCAGATAATCCAAGCCATGACGAGTTTGTTTTGAGATGCTGAAGAAGTCATACGTTGTCCACAAATTGTTAAAAGAAAATAAATGATGTGAACATCATTCGCATCATACCTATTTTTTAGGTTCAAGCAATTATCCGGATTATGCGTAATTTGTCAATTATTAGTATTTTCAGTTCGACTTCAATGTGTGCCATTGTTTGTATAAGTCTCATTAATAATTTATGCGGCCAAAAAGGGTGGTTTGGAAATGAGAACACATCGACTAACGACGCATTATCAAGGTCATTGGAAGTCCAATGATAGTGAATAAAAATAAAAGAGACGCGGCAATAAAGACATGGGGTTGTATAAATCCAAATACATGAATGTAAATCAAACATGCACTAAGCAGAAATATCAAACATATATAACGCATAAACGGAGTCTTAAAATAGATTTTATTGAACATAGATAGTAAAAATATACCCGTGGCAAAGCCTGCAAAAGCTTCTAGCAACGTATGATAGTGAAAGTAAACCAAACCATAGGCTTCACCAATGACCAATGCTGGAAAAAACCAATGCATACGTAGCAGACGATGGTTTGCAAGCCAGCCATAGAAAACCGTTAACATTTGCATATGTCCGCTTGGAAATGCATATCCATCATGTAGTTCGGCCGGAAGTGGGACTTTAAAGCTGATTTTTAAAACATAATTTATACAAATACTAATGAGGCAAAAAAGACCGCCCCAATAAAAAATATTTCTTTTATCGGATAATATGCCTATTAAAAAAAAGGCGAATATACAAGGTATATTAGAAAAAAATAAGAAAAATTCAGCGATGAATTGCGGCATGAAACAATCATTTTGGAAATGCAAAAATATTTTTTAACATCTTTCAAAAATAAATTCAAAACATTTTTTTTAAAATAGGGAGCTGTGTTAAAATTCTTAGAATTTAAAAAAATATTGGTCAAACATGATTGAACATGAGCGCTTAATTAGTACGAACACCACGACGCTTGAAGAGGCTTACGATAGAGCTATTCGTCCAGTAAGTTTAGATGATTACATGGGACAAGAAACCATTTGCCAACAATTAAAAATTTTTATTCGTGCAGCTCGACAACGTCAAGAACCGCTTGATCATGTGTTATTGTTTGGCCCTCCAGGGTTGGGTAAAACCACGTTAGCCAATATCATTGCCCATGAAATGGGAGTGAGTATACGGCAAACCTCCGGGCCTGTGTTAGAACGCCCAGGGGATATTGCGGCTTTGTTGACCAATCTTCAAGCCAATGATGTCTTGTTTATCGATGAAATTCATCGTTTAAGTCCGGTCATTGAAGAAGTCTTGTATCCTGCAATGGAAGATTATAAATTGGATATTATGATTGGTGAAGGGCCCGGCGCTCGAAGTATTAAACTTGATTTGCCGCCATTTACTTTGATAGGAGCCACCACGCGTGCGGGGTCTTTAACTTCACCATTACGCGACCGATTCGGTATTGTGCAGCGTTTGGAATTTTATAGTACTGAAAACTTGGTTAAGATTTTAACGCGTTCAGCGCGCTTGCTTCAGGTTCCAGCTGATGAAGAAGGGATTTACGAGATTGCTCGCAGAGCTCGAGGAACGCCTCGAATTGCTAATCGGCTTTTGCGGCGCGTTCGGGATGTTGCTGAAGTTGAACATCAAGGCCGAATAACCCAAAGCATTGCACAACATGCTCTGCAGATGCTAGAGGTTGATGAAGAAGGATTTGATATCATGGATAGAAAATTACTCAAAGCCATTATTGAGCGATTTGATGGTGGTCCTGTTGGACTGGAGAGCATTGCTGCGGCCATTGGAGAAGAAAAAAATACGATTGAGGATGTATTGGAACCGTTTTTAATCCAACAAGGTTTTTTAATGCGTACTCCGCGAGGTCGAATTGCAACAGAACGTGCTTATCAACATTTTGGTATTATGAAGAGTCGGGTGACATGACACATACAGTACAATACCGGGTATATATTGAAGATACCGACATGATGCGCGTGGTGTATCACTCCAATTATTTGAATTTTTTTGAACGAGCCCGCACGGAGTGGCTTAGAAATCATGGGATGACCTTGACGGATTTGGCAAAGAATGATACAAATTTCGCGGTCCGTCATTTGGAGATAGAATATAAAATTCCGCTGGTTTTGGATGATTTAATCACCATTAAAACTCAAGTAAAATTAATGGGTTTTTCTCAGATTCAATTTATTCAAACCATGTTTAATCAATTAGGAATTATCGTATCAACTGCAGTCGTCAATGCGGTTTGTGTTAATCAAAATATGCGACCTCGGCGATTACCGCCTGAAGTTGCCAAGGAGTTAAAAGCATGAGTGCACCGACAAGTATAATAGGTTATTTTTTTCAAGCAGGATGGGTGGTGAAGTCGGTGATGACCATTTTATTGGTTGCATCGGTTATTTCATGGACCTTAATCTTGCAAAGATTCTGGTTTTTTAATGAAAAACAAAATCAATATCAAGCATTCCATCGACGTTTTTGGGGTAGTCAAGATTTAACGCGTCTTTATCACGAGCTTCAAGCACATTCAGATGAACGCACCGGAATTGCATCGATATTTTTTTCGGGCTTTAAAGAATTAATGCGTTTAACCCAACTAGGTCAGCGCGATATGGAAGCCATCTTACGAATGATGCAAATTGCCTGTGCCAAAGAAGCAGAAGCATTGGAATTGCATTTGGGCATTTTCGCATCCATTGGATCATTGGCGCCTTATATTGGTTTGTTTGGAACTGTCTGGGGAATCATGACCTCTTTTCAGGCACTAGGACAAGCTTCACAAGCAACGATTGCAATGGTTGCACCAGGTATTGCTGAGGCGTTGGTTGCTACCGCGATGGGACTTTTTACGGCCATTCCAGCGGTAATCGCATTTAATCGATATAGTCAGAGTTGTCAGCATTTGTTAAATCGTTATGGATTATTCCAAGAAGAAATGTTGGCTTTAATCATGCAAAAGGTACATAAATGATGAACATTCAACGTTCAAGAGGACGACGTCAACAACACATCGCTGAAATCAATGTGGTTCCTTATATTGATGTGATGTTGGTTTTATTGGTTATTTTCATGATTACAGCACCCATATTAAGTCAGGGAATTACTGTTGATTTACCCAAAGTGGCAAGTGAACAAGTTCCAACTGCCGATAGGGAGCCCATCATTGTATCGGTGAACCAATCCGGTCAATATTTTTTAAACATCAGTGATACACCCGAAAGTCCAATGGAAACAAAATCTCTTCAAGTTCGTGTTGCTGCTGAACTTGAACTGGCAAAACAGAATCATCAAAAACTAAATGTCTTGGTAAAGGGTGATGCCAGTGTCCCATATGGACAAGTCGTGACGGCCATGGGACTGTTAAAAAATGCTGGTGCTGAACAAGTTGGATTAATGACGGATAGTCCTCAAGATGGAGAATCGGCATGACACCATTTTATTTACGTTCGTTATCGGTTTCTGTAGGACTGCATTTGGGAATTTTAGCCATGATGCTTATCAGCCCAAATACTACCCAAGCGGTGTTGCAAGCGGATGAAATGTCAAAAGTGCCTCAAGAAATGGCCAATGCTTCTGCTAAACAACCCGATACCATTCAGGCGGTTGCTGTTGATGACCAAGAAATTGAACAAACCATGCAAAAGTTACAAGCAGAACGTCAACAGAAACATGATGCTGAAATTGCTGAACAAAAACGCTTGGCGAATGAAGCTCAGAAAGCCCGTATTGCAAAACAAAATGAAATGAAACGTTTGCAAGAATTGCAAAAAGAGGCTGAAAAAATGAAACTCGCTCAGCAAAAAATGCAAAAAGAAGCGCAGGAACACCTAAAGGCATTGGAAAAACAAAAGAAAGAACAAGAAAAACAATTGGCTGACTTAAAAGCAAAACAACAAGCAGAAGCCAAAAAGGCAAAAAAACTTAGCCAAGAAAAAGCTCAAGCTGAAAAAAAGCAGCAACAAGAAGCGGTTAAATTAGCACAACAAAAAGCTCAAGAAGACCATTTGGCACAACAAAAAGCAGAATCCTTAGCCAATCAACAAAAAATGGCTGGAGAAGTTGATCGCTACAAGGCATTAATTATCAATGCCATTCGGGATCAATGGATTTTACCTGAAAACGTAAATCCAGATTTATCAAGTCAGTTTGTCATCAGACTTGCACCGACCGGTGCGGTATTGGATGTTCGGCTCACACGCAGCAGTGGTGATGAGCTTCTCGATCGTTCTGCACAAGCAGCTATTTATAAAGCATCACCTTTACCCGTACCAACAGATGCAAATGCATTTAACATGTTTAGAGAAATTAGTTTAACCGTTCGACCCGGAAATGCGAGAGGATAAAGAATAAAATGAGAAAAATCGGATGTATAATATGGTTGTTGATTTGTAGTTCATGGGTTGGCGCAATCGATTTAGAGTTAACCCAGGGCATTAATGCTGCCATTCCAGTTGCGATTGAAGTTCAAAATTCAAGCGCAGTTGATGTCGCCAATGTCATTCGGCATGATTTTCAGTTCTGCGGACAGTTTCGGTTGGTGGATCAAGGTGGGACTTTTCACAACCAACCTTGGATGGCTTGGCAACAGGCTGGCGCCGATCATGTTTTAACTTTGCAAGTTGAACCTATCGGTTCTGGTCGTTATGGGGTTTCTTATCAATTAAAGGATGTGGCATTGCGTGGACAAACCAGTGCAACCCAACGATTTGAGATTTCTGATTCTCAAATCCGCTCCTTGAGCCATCACATAGCCGATGAAGTTTATAAAAAACTCACGGGGGTCAGAGGTGTTTTTTCAACCAAGCTTGCTTATATCAAAGTTCAACGCGGCATTCAAAATACCCGTTATACATTAGAATTAGCCGATTTGGATGGATACAATCCTCGGCAACTGCTGGTATCTTCTGAACCTATCATGTCCCCATCGTGGTCGCCAGATGGTTCAAGCATTGCTTATGTATCTTTTGAAAATCGACGTGCGCAAATTTTTCAAGTGATAGTGGCAACGGGGCAACGTCGCTTAATCACTAACTTTCCAGGCATTAATGGTGCTCCAGCATGGTCACCTGATGGGCGTGAAATGGCAGTGGTTCTTTCAAAATCGGGTAGCCCGAAAATTTATACTGTAAATTTAGCATCTGGGGCAATGACTCAAAAAACTTTTGGAGATTCAATTGATACAGAACCACGCTATACCCCAGATGGTCGTTCGATAGTCTTTACATCAGGACGAGGTGGTGGACCACAAATTTATAAATTATCGTTAGCTGATGGTACTGTGACTCGAATGACCTATGATGGAAATTATAACGCTCGTCCAATGATGAGCCCAAACAATCAAGACTTGGTTTTGATTCACCGTCAAGAAGATAGAAGTTTTAATATTGGCGTACAGCACGGAGCTACATCGTCTATTCAGGCGATTACTCATGCATCTATGGATGAATCACCAACAGTTTCACCGAATGGAAAATTGGTTGCATATGCGACACAAGTTGGGCGCCAGGGCATTTTAGGAATTGCATCCATTGATGGACAAATTCAAATTAAATTGCCAGCGCGTGATGGTGATGTACAGGAACCTGCTTGGTCTCCTTTTCTAGGATAATGTTGTGCGTTGTTTGAAATGGATAATATGCGGTGCTTTGTGTTCTTCCTCCTGGGCATGGAATGCCCAGGGACATCGTCTTGTCGTGAAGCTAGCTAATCAATATCTTTCACCCTCAGCAAGAATATACCTATCTTATACTCAAGATACGCATCATTTTAATGGGGATTTCACATCAATTTCAGATGCATCGGTTTGGATGGATAAGTATTATTCACCTAAATATCGTTTCCTAAGAAAATTACATTATATTCAAATTCCAGAGGGAAACGCGCGATATTTTCCAAAATATCAAGACAAATACAATGCATTGTTCGCAATTGAATACGCGAAACAAGTTTTAAAATCAAATAAATCCACAGGGTTGCAAAAAGCGTTTGCAATGCGTGTGTTAATCCATATTGTTGCAGATATCCATCAGCCTTTACACACTATCAATGTTTACTCAGTTCGATATCCGTATGGAGATAGAGGGGGCAATTTAGTCCGAATCAAAAAACAACGTATTGCCAGAAATCTTCACTCATTTTGGGACAAAGGTGGAGGTTGGTTGATGGAGTCCGTGGAAGAAGATGACCAAAAAATCAAATCGTTACCGTATCGTCCCTGTTCGGGAAATGAAAAGGACTGGGTGCAACAAAGTCATCAACTCGCAGTAAAAAATGCTTATCATTATCCTTATGCAAAAAAGCAATGGGACACATATGTTACAGAATCCCAATCCATAACCAAAAAGCAAATTCAATCTGCAGCTTGTCATTTAGCCAATATCATTGAGGAGCTTGCCAGGGAACAAATGCAATCTGGGCTATGGGTTTAAATCGCAATCTTCCGTAATGGGAGAAAGCTGCATTCTTGATGAAAAAGAACGTATAAATCTTCTAGGGGAGGGGTAGTTTAAGTGTGGAATATTTTCTTCTCTTGTCATTATCATTGCCTCTACTTCTTCCCATATTTGGAGTTGATCTGAAATAAGATGTTTTTTTTTGGATAACGATATAAGAAGATAAATCTCTTTCAAGGTATTTTTTGAATTATCATGATGATTCTTATAGAAGTATAACAACTCATACAAATGATCATGATTTGGATGTAAAATAATGCGCATGAAAAATTGCGGAATGAGCGCATTCAAATCGAGAAGCAAAGAAATGATAGATATAAAAGTTCTTTTTTGTTCGTCGTGTGTGTAGATGGTATTTAGTTTATAAATATCTACTTCATGCTCCCATCCCACATGAGAAATATCAATAATGCAGGAATAAAGTGATTTGTAACATTCGTTGTGATGACAAAATTGAATGATTAAGGGATAGATGCTATCGATATTAGGATGATTACTGATATTTTGCCAAATAGTCCAAAATTGATTTGGTTCGTTATGAAATGACTCCCAAATGTATTTAAAAATATTGCATTTTATTTTTTGAAAATAACTGAAAGAATGAATGGGAGATAATGGTCTAGGTGTTAAGCAATCAATATCTGCTACTATATTTGCTTGTTTGGCATAATAAAAAAACTCATTTAAAGTATGGGAAATTTTGTCACGGCTAATTTTAATGCCCTCTTCTACAAGCGGTAGGAAATTAATATGAAAGAGAATTTTGTAATAAGTATTGTGATCGAGTGAGTTTTTTAGTGAGGATAATGATAAATAATTATGATGATAAGTTGCGGTAAATTCCAAAATTTTTTGAATTATTTTATGACTCGGCGTATGTTCAGGAATCAATAAATCAAAGCATTGAAATAATTGCCGTGATAGCGCGTCGGTTTGATTTTTGGGATAAATACGAATAATAAAATTTAAAAAATCCTGTGCAAATATGTCTTGGTTATCATATAACGGCAAAAAAACATGAAGCTTATAGAAAATATTTAATACTAAAAATCGATAAGATGCATCCTGAAATATCAATTCTTTTATGTGTTCTGGAATAACAAAATTAGATAAAGTTGATGTCATCATTAAAAATTTGTCATCTTTTAGTAATTTAATAACTTGAACAATTGAAATCTTTGGGGAATACCACATGATGATAGCATCTAAGGTTTCATCTGAAATTTGGTTATAGGTTTTCCAAAATGTGTAGATGGCATAAATGAGTGTGGATAAAATAAATCCAATACTTAGGATAACAAAAGTCGCTAGAGTAAAAATAATGACCGGGTTAAATATACCTAAACTTGCGCATAAGCTTGCAAAAAATAAGGGGTTGGATAGAAGAAAAATACTATATATTTCAAAGTTTAAAAAAGATAGACCAAGAGCTAAAAGCAACCAATAAAACAAATCCCAATTATAAGACCATAATAGCATCAATAAATGAAATTCATCATATATGTCTGGGGTGCCGGGGCATTCATGCTGGGCTAGTTCACCAATGGATTCTAAAACGTTAGAATCTTCCTGTGGCCTTATCATACAACATTTAGAATATTTAGTTTGGTTCAAAATACATCATATTTTATGAAATAGAAAGATAAAAAAAAAATTTATGCATTTTTAGAAAAAAATAAGTTGGAATGATTAGAGCTTGGTAAATTTATCAAACTCAATCGATGAAAAATAGAATGGCTTTGGGGATGAAAAATTCGATTGATAAGCTGTTGAAGACTGTCGGGATGTGTTTTTAATTTTTTTTCTATAATTTCTAAATTATCCATGATTTTTATAACATTATCATTTGGAAAATTTATAAGACAACATTCCAAGCATAAATGAAGGGTTTGTAGATGTTGGCATTGTGAGATGAGCTCAAATGGAATTTTAAAATGCAGGGCTGCTTTGATAATGGAAACCATTTCCATACGAGGGTTTTCAATATTCGTGATATCCATTAAATTTTTATCAAGATTCGGGAGATTCTTGTGTTGCTTAATCACCGACTGGATAAATTCGAGGTGTTGATGATCATGTATTTTATGCCATATTTTTAGAAATGTTTCAGGGCTGTCATGATACGTTTGGCATAACCATTCAAATATTTCTTGTTCAATGGGTAACGGATATTCTCCATTTAAATACGGGATAAGACTGTGAATGATTTTTGCAGTTTCTTGTGGTTGGTTCGGGTATTGTTCAATACACTTTGCGTAGTAAATCATTAATTGAGGAGTTTCTAGCAATTGTTGCAATAAATCAGGCTGTTGGTATGCATTTTGAATTTGCGGTAAATAATTTGTGTATGCGGAGCTGTTTTTTAATATATCAATGAATTTTTCAGAATTTAGAAAGGCGCCATCCCATAAAAGTAGTCCTAAATGGCAGATATTTTCAATACGTTCATTTTGAGAGGGATCATCAAAGTGTTTACCTAATAGTTCCAATAATTGTTGTTTGGTATTAATATCTCTATTTTCAGAAGTCAGGATCAATTGTAAGAGTGATATAACTTTTTCTAGATTTTCACATGCTTCTTCATTGAGCAGATATTCTTTAATCGATTCAGGGACGCCATCATGATTAAGCCATTGTGAAAGACTCACGAACTCTTCCTGTGTAATCATTGTTTTGAGTAAATCATAATAAATGGGATTTTGTATTTTCCACATATCGACAAGAGGTTGATATTGATTTTCAAATGTATGTATTGCAATACTTGCCAACTGAATACTGTATATAAACCAACCCAGTATGAGACTTAAACAAATGAGAGCGAGGATATTGAGCAATCCTATAATAAATAATGAGTTTGCGCCAAGTAATATCCAAAATTCAGTTATACATAAGGGATAAACAGAAATCAGTATTTTATAAAATTCAGTGATGAGAACACCACTAAAAAAAGATGTTGTCAGCCAATCTTGGGTTTGCCAACCTTTACGCCATATCAGTATCCATAGGGGTTCTGATTCATCCTGCTGATACATCAACAAATCCTCTGGTGAGTTATTTATCAAATGATTGTATTATTTTTATTAGACATCTAATATATAACTTATATCTAAATGCTGTATAAGCTCAAGGGATGAGAATCAAAATGGTTGATAAAGAAAAAATTAATAAGCCAGAAGAGTCCTCTGACGAAATTAGCAAACCCAAAAAAGTTAGAAAAGTTAAAGATAAGAAGGGTAAATCCCAACAAGAAGTTCAACAAGCTGAGGAAGTTCAACGAGCTGAAGAAGTTCAACGAGCTGAAGAAGTTCAACAAGCTGAAGAAGTTCAACAAGCTACACCCCTAATGGATACAAAAACTTCTGATGATGTATGGGATGATGATAGCGATCTTGTTGATTGGGATGAAGGATTAGATCCAGAAAAGCAAATGAATAAGATTATTCGTTCTTATAAGGAAATGCATGAAAAAGATTTCCAAGAAGCAATGAAAAAGTTAAAAGACCTTTCACCGAATGATCCGGCACTTGAAAATTTCGCTACTGATATTCAAACGCAATCTGAACAATTAGTTACAAAGGAACCTGTTAAGGCTGTTGAGGAACCTGTTAAGGCTGTTGAGGAACCTGTTAAGGCTGTTGAGGAACCTGTTAAGGCTGTTGAGGAACCTGTTAAGGC
>DDPL01000020.1 GCA_002342175.1 Legionellales bacterium UBA2469
ATGAAGGCGATCGTGTTGATAATGCAACTGATAGTATGAAAAAAAATGTTTCGCCTCCACCTGTTAAAAAAACAAATGAAGATAATGCATCCATCAATACCAATAGTGATTCAAAGCAACCTGCGACAACTGATGCTCACCCAAAAAAGGCTGGAAGATCAACTTTTTTAGACGATATTAAAAAACTTAGAAAAGATGTGGACGCAGTTGAAATGACACATGAAGGCGTTCGTGTTGATAATACATCTAATAGTATGACAAAACATGCTGCACCTCCACCACCTGTGTACAAAACAATTGAAGATAATGTACCCACCAAAACGAATAGTAAATTAGAGCAACCTGAAGAGGTTGCGCTTACTAAAACCGGTGGTGGTGATGTGGTTCGTCCAAAATTATCCTTTTTAGATGAGGTTAAATTAGGGAAAAGTAACTTGAAGAAACGAGATAATATAAACCCCCAAAAAAAATCTAGTAATAAATCTCAAGCTCCTTTTGGAAATGAGATGCTTCAAAAAATTATTAATCGTCGAGAAAATATAGCCCCTGAATCTGATTCCGATGATGATAATAAATGGGAGGAAAAAGATTATCCCACAAAGAATAATAAAGGGGGAAAATAATCCATAAGTACTATAATTTCAGGCTCTTTTATTTTAGAATCTCGCTTAACTGGTTTAAGCGAGATTTTTTTATGTCTTTTAATTTCAATGACTTAGATTTTTCCTGTTGGATTCCGAAAGACTTTAGTTTTATCAAAAACACGCTCTCACTGTCTCCGTTTCTATCAGTTATGGAAGGGGTTTTGGTCTGCGGATGTTATGCGGTTGCTGCAGTCATTCTGCCTTGGATATTGGACTTAATTTTAGTGCCATTTGGTTTTTCATTGATTTTAATGGGTGGGGTTGCAATGGCATTCGGACTCTATCTATATATGAATCAAATCGAAAATAATATTGAGTTATGGAACAGTCAAACTCGAAGTGGTGGGGTAATGATAGGTTTGGGTACCTTATTGTCATTCGCATCTTGTTTGGCTCCTTTCTTTGTCCTTGGGATAGGGCTCTACCGAATATATATATCACTAAGCCCGGCTCAAATTGATGAAGCCTCGTTACATGCCCAAAACATTGCTAATAATTTGACAACGGCATGCCTTTAGGCGTAATAATGGTATATTGCACGACTCAAAAGGACCAATATTATGAACAAGGACGATGTTGAGGAACAACGTGACAACTATTTATTTTTTCTAAAAGAATCTATTTTAAATGGTGACTATGTTGTTAACCCTAAAGCCATTGCAGCACAATGGTTGCTCGGTGCCGTCGTTGAGCAACCCATTGATGAATGTTCAGTTGATTAATCGTTAACGGGGCGTCATTCTTAATGCGCCATCGAGTCGAATCACTTCGCCATTCAGATAATCATTCTCGATGATATGGATGGCTAATTTTGCATATTCTTCAGGTTTTCCAAGGCGATTTGGGAAAGGAATATTTTTTGCAAGCTCCACTTGTACCTCCTCAGGCATACCAAACATCATGGGAGTTGCCATTAAACCAGGAGCAATGGTATTCACACGAATGTGATGTTGTGCGAGCTCCCTTGCAGCAGGCAAGGTCATTGCGGCCACACCACCTTTAGAAGCACTGTAAGCGGCCTGACCAATTTGCCCTTCAAAAGCCGCAATCGATGCCGTATGGATAAAGACCTTATTTGAATGTGTACTGGTTTGCATTTGTTCTGCAACCAAACGCATCACATTAAATGTCCCAATTAAATTAACCTGGATGACTTTTTGAAATTCAGCAAGCGGCATCGGTCCTTGTTTGCCAACAATACGTTTAGCAGGCGCAATCCCTGCACATTGAATACAAATATTTGGAATGCCGATGCGTTCTATGGTTTTTGCAAGTGCTTGCTTTACAGATGATTCGTCAGTCACATCGCAAGGTATTTGGTGTGCTAAATTTTGGGTGGATAAATCCCAACTCACAACTTGAGCACCTTTTTCTTGAAGTGCTTTCACACAAGCTAGTCCAAGACCTGAGGCCCCCCCTGTTACAATTACTTGGTATGTTTTCCATTCCATTATTTGATTTCCTATTTCATAAAAGATTGGGTAAGCGCTTTAAAAACGGGTGTACCAGCCTGCTTTATCCATTCAAAAAAGATCATTTCAGAGGTAATGATTTGCACACCTGCTTGGCGCATACGTTCGAGCGCGATGTGGTGATCATGTTCATGACGCGCTGAAACGGCATTGCTCACAACAAATACATCATAATTGGCTTGAATGAGATCAAGAGCAGTTTGCATCACGCATACATGGGTCTCAATGCCAGTTAAGATAATCTGTTTTCGATGGATGGAGTGCAATTGATGTTGAAAGTGTTGATCACGATAAGCTGAAAAACTAACTTTCTCAATGGTCGCATGAACTGGGATCTGTGAACGCAAGGGTTCGATAGTTTGGCCTAATCCTTTGGGATATTGTTCACATACCAATACAGGTACATCCATTTCACTTGCAAGGCGAAGTAACCATTCACATTGTTGAATCAACTCATGATGATTTTTTACCTTTGGGGTGAGTTTTTCTTGAATATCGATGAGCAATAAACATGATTTATCCTTATCCAATAACATCAAATCCTTCCTTTATTACATGACGACCAATAGTATGGCGGTTAAGTATTGCCCCTCTGGAAATACCGGTAAAACAGGATGGCAAATTGATGGTCCATAAATGCCTAAAATCTGGATAGACTTATGTTCAAGCAAAGCTTGCTGTTGTACCAGATTAACAAACTCCTGTGTATTTAATGCAGATGAACAATTGCTAGTCATTAATATACACCCAGATCGCATGTTTCGAAAGACTTGTCGATGTAAAAATCGGTATAAATTTTTGGCGGCATTTAAATGTTTTTTTGATGGGATGAGTTTGGGTGGATCTAGGCTAATCACATCATATTCACTAACTTTTTCTAAGTATTCTTTGGCATCGGCAACTTGCCAATCAATTGTCACATGGTTGAGTTCGGCATTGCGTTTTGCATGTTCAATGGCTGGTGCNNTTTTGCAGCATGTAAAGCAAATCCGCCATGATAGGTGTATAAATCCAAAACTTTTTTCCCTTTGCATAGTTGGGCAAGTCGTTGGTGGTTTTCTCGTTGATCGATGTAAATACCCGTTTTTTGAATTTGGTTAAAATGAATCTCAAACTGAACCCCTCCTTCAAAAATGGTTGTTTTTAAATTTTTTGGGGTATCTCGATAAGGTGCTGTACATCCTTCTTGGGTTAGGGGTTTGGGTTGACCAAACCATAATATTGTCGACTGTGGAAATTGTTGTTTTAAAATTTGGGTAATGAAGTCACGATGTTGCTCTACCCAAAGAGCTGTTGAGGAAACCACAACCACATCATGGAAGACATCGACGACAATACCTGATAGCCCATCGTTTTCGCTATTGCACAGACGATAAGCAGTGGTATTTTCATTTGGAAGCCCCATGGTTTGGCGTAATTGAATCGCTTTATGTAATTGATACGTTACAATTTCTTGCCATGTTTTGAAAGAATCGAGCAGTTGTTTATTGGCAATCATGCGTACGCGATACAAGGAATTGGGGTTATAGAATCCTGCACCAATGATATTTTGTTTGTCATCACTCACCCAAACCCAATCACCGGCTTGGGGATGTCCTAAAATATGGTGGATGGCTTGAGGGAAGACCCAAGGGTGGCCATCCATGATTTTTTGTTGTTTTTTAGTTAGAAGAATCACTTTGGCAAACATAATATGGTTCACTTTGTTTAAGTTAACGCTATTCTAGCAAATAAATGTTCTGAATTCACAAAAAGATAAAAAGAATTTTTTTAGTGACAAAATCGTCGGTTTCAGTTATAAGGCAAGCGATAGACATTTTTTTGTGAACGGGTTTTTCGTGAATAAATCGAACAAAAATCATAGTCCTCAAGATTTAATAGAATTATTTAATCAAACGTTTGAAAAAGATTATCGAACGCAGTTGGTATTCGGGGGAGATGAACCTATATACATGCCGGCAACTTCACCTTGTCAATTACACCAAATTCAATTTGCCCATGGTTTTTTTAGCAGTGCTTTACATGAAATCTCTCATTGGTTAGTTGCGGGTGAACAACGCCGTCAATTAATCGATTATGGATATTGGTATGAACCCGATGGGCGCAACGATGAACAGCAAGTTTTGTTTGAAAAAGTTGAAGTCAAACCGCAAGCCATAGAATGGATATTATCACAAGCATGTGGTTATCGTTTTCAATTGAGTGTAGATAATTTAGATAGGCCTTATTGGGATTCAAAACCATTTCGTAACGCTATACTTCATCAAATTAGAATGTATTGTGAGCATGGGTTGCCGGATAGGGTGGCGCGTTTAAGACAAGCATTTTGTGTTTTTTATAAAACATCTTTTGAATTAAATTATGAAGATTATGTGGGCGAACATGAGAGGATATATTAAGAACACGTGACAAATACCATATTTTATGTTAAAATTTAGCCCAATTAGTTTTTATTTTGTATTCTATAATATTTTTTTGTTACCTGAGGAGCGAAGTCATGCAGAATCCACAAGCTACTGATAAGTCATTTGAAGATGTCTTTTTTTCAACACAACCTTTTCGAAATAACTCTGAAGGACTTGCGGTATTTGGTGCTAGCCTTTTAGGCGCGGTCATTGTTCCTGTTGCGATTTCAATTATGGAACCCTTCATTTTATTGGGTTTAATAGCAGCATTATTGGTGAGCTTTGTTTCTTCGGTATCTTACCTTTACCATGATTCAACAGGCGATAAGCAATATTTAGATGATAATGCCGATTATTATAAAAAATTACATCAAACGACAACAATATTGCTATTATTGACGGTTGTTCCACCTCTTTGTTGGTCTATTGGCATGATAGGTAATGCGATTTATCGTGGATTGGCAACATTATGTGGCTCAGAATATCAACCTGTGACTAATCATCGTGGTTATTAAATACATTTATTTTGTTTTAAGGAGTCCAACCGATGCAAAATTTAAATGAAATGAAAGATAGTTTTTTCTCAGCTAAACCTTACAAAAACTGGACGGAAGCCGTTTGTTGCTCGATAGGTTATGTTGCTGCAGCTGTTGCTCTGCCATTCTTACTATATGCAATGTGGCCTATCATTGCATGGATCAGTATAGCGATGACCATTATTGCACTTGCGTCATCTGCAGCTTATTTCTTCAATTATATGACAGATAATCGTGAACATTTATTGAAATATGGTAGTACTTATCATCAAATTGGTATGGTATCAATTGGTTTTACATTATTAAATATTATTCCGCCAATTATTTACTCTGTAGCTCTGGCTGCCGCTGCTATTTTTAGAGCAGGTGTCACCATGGCATTTGGATTTGGGAAACCGCATCAAGAAAATGTTGATGGTTTAGTTCCTAGAGCTTAGAATATTCGAAAAAAATTACTAAGCTCTTTAATATGCATCAGTCTTCTCATTTGTTTCAAGAAGCCCTTCAGGTTATTCCTGGGGGCGTGAACTCACCAGTACGTGCTTTTAAAGGTGTGGGTGGCGATCCGATATTCTTTAAACAGGGGAAGGGTGCATACTTGGTGGATGTGGATAATCACCAGTACATCGATTATGTTGGATCATGGGGGCCTTTAATTGTTGGGCATGCACATCCTGAAGTTTTAAAGCGTGTGCAAGAAACCATGGCCATGGGGATGACCTTTGGCGCACCAACTGAAATTGAAATTCAGATGGCAAAAAAGATTAGTCAGTTGATGCCATCGATAGAAAAAGTTCGAATGGTGAATTCCGGGACCGAAGCCACTATGACGGCAATTCGCCTTGCAAGAGCCGTAACGGGGCGGCAAAAAATTATTAAATTCTCGGGTTGTTACCACGGTCATAGTGATGCTTTACTGGTTAAAGCAGGCTCTGGATTGTTAACATTAGGTGTTCCATCAACACCAGGTGTGCCTGAGCATTTGGCACAAAACACGCTAACAGTACCTTACAACGATTTAGAATCTCTACAATTGTTATTTCAAACTTACGGCAATGATATTGCTGGCATTATTATCGAGCCTATTGCCGGAAACATGGGTATGGTAAAGCCTGAACCAGGCTATTTAGCGGGTATTCGAAAACTGTGTGATGAATACCAATCCATTTTTATTTTAGACGAAGTGATGACAGGTTTTCGTGTTGCATTGGGTGGGGCGCAAAGTATTGAAAGAGTTGTACCCGATTTAACCACTTTAGGTAAAATTATCGGTGGGGGTATGCCTGTTGGAGCAATAGGTGGTAAATCCTGGATAATGGATAACCTTGCTCCCGTTGGACCGGTGTATCAGGCAGGAACATTGTCAGGGAATCCAATGGCCATGTCTGCAGGATTGGCAACATTAGAAATGATTGAAGCACCTGGTTTTTATGACAAACTTTCACAAATGACCGATTTATTGATGTCAGGCATGAAAGAGATTGCCGAACATTACCATATTCCTTTGCAAACTTGTTATGAAGGTGGGATGTTTGGTTTTTGTTTTACTGCTCAACATCCAATTCGCCGTTATGAAGATATCGCAACAGGTGATGAAGGATTATTCAAACGCTTTTTCCATCGCATGCTTAAAAATGGTGTTTACCTTGCGCCATCAATGTATGAAGCAGGTTTTATTTCTGGTGCGCATACTCGTGAAGACATTGAAAACACCCTGAAAGCGGTTGATCAGGCGTTTTGTGATGAGCAAAAAGTTTAAACCGCTCCAATGGGGGAAAACATTACCCCATTTTACCCTCAATGAATCGGAATGGCGTGCTCGATTTGAGTGCTTTCGTGATGAGAGTTTTGTGCTTGGTGATTTAAATTTTTCTGATGGTTTTCGATTTGCAAAAATTCAATCACTTTGGTTGGAACAATCCCAATCCACTCAAGTATTATATTATTTAGCATGTTGCCACACACCTTCTAAAAAACACGCCTGGGGTCCGATTTTACCAGGTATGCAAGTGCATGCCTTACATGGTGGGCGCATACAACTGATCTTGTTGTATGGCGAGCCTCATGAGCAATTATCCGCTTTTTTATTTCATGGTCAGGGTGACATTGAATCCCGTATTCGCACATGGAAGGTTCAAGCCTGGTTATTGGATACCCAAGCACCTTCAGATTCATTCCTTGAGTTGATGCATCTTTTAGAAGGAAAAATCCAAGGACATGTCTTGGTTAAATCCGCTCCTTGGGCTTTTCCTTCAAATTTTACGCACTCTAAGACAAAAAATATTGCCGTTATTGGTGGTGGATTTGCTGGATGTTATATGGCGCGAACAATAGCCGAGGCTGGTTTTCAAGTGACGTTATTTGAAGCTGAATCAACATTGGCCAAAGTTGGTTCAGGAAATCGATATAGTTTATTATACCCAAAATTATCGGCGCATCAGGCACCATTTACTGAATTATTGCATTTATGTTATCCCTTTGCACAACGAATGTATCAATCATGGATTGAACGTTTTCCAAATCTAGGGAAACAAGTGGAAATATGGCAGTCTGGAGATGCATTTCATCAAGAACTGATGCCATATTTAAATTTATCTCCCCAATGGTTTATGGATTTAGATGATGCCTATCTCATGAAGCAAAGCATGCTTTTGGATATGCCATTATTTTGTGATCTTCTCGTTGAGCATCCTAATATTACATGTCATTTATCGACACCGATTCAACAACTTGAAAAGGTTCCCAAAGGCTGGGTGTTGGAATCTCAACTGTTTACGGATGTGGTTCTTGCCAATGGACATGTTGTTCATCAATTCAAAGAAACCCAATACTTAGGCATAAAGGGTATGCGTGGACAAATGACGCATGTACGTGAAATTTATAATTCACCTGTGACGTATTGTCAGGATGGCCATTTCTGCGCGAGTTGGAAGGGTGTGCATGGGGTCGGTGCGAGTTTTGATCCGAATACCTTAAATCTCGATTATCGTTGGGAAGATGATGAAAAAAACGTTGAAAAATGGCGTGATTTTTTTGTGGAACATCTGCGAGTCTGTGGGCATTGGACCGGTATTCGTGGGGTGAGTTTAGATCATATTCCTTGCGTAGGTGCAGCACCTGATGTTGAAGCTTTTAAGAAGCAATTTGCGATATGGCGGCATCATGCCAATTTAAAGTGTGCAGATAAAATGCCGAATCACCCCGGATTGTGGGTATTTGCAGGCTTTGGTTCGCGTGGTTTATCAACTATCCCCTATTTGGCAGAGATTTTAATAAACATGGTTCTTAATAAACCAATGATATTACAGACGCACCTCATTCAAAGCTTATCACCCGCACGTTTTTGCCGAAAAAAATTGATACGTAAAATATTATAATATACTTCAATTTTGTTCGTCTAATGATAAAGTAATAGTCCAAATTAGAATTTATATATGAGAGAAATTTCACCAATTAAATTCCCAAACGCATTTTGATATGTTTGGTATGCCGGCGGAGAAGTAGAGGGGCCGACGGTTGTCTGACTACTAAAAATGTTATAAAAACCATCCAAACGAACCAGAATGTTATCTTGTAGAATGGTTGTAAAACCTAAGCCCGTTTGAAAACCATTTTTATTGAAACCTGAATTGGCATAACCATACACCCCATTGTCCATGAAATTAAAACGACCATTGACATAACCAAATATCCAGTGACCAACAATGTTTTTTGAAAATATATATTCAGGTAAAATGCGACCTCCTGCTTGATATTTCTGACTTGCATTTAAGCTGTAAGGCGGATGAGATATCGATGTTGTAACGCCAACAGCATCAATAAAACCTTCAATAGCAATTCTAAATTTATCGGTCATTCCGTAATCATATCCACCATAACCGCCTCCCAATATGCCAGTAGAAGACAATTGATGCGCTTCTGGATTGTAAGAATGATTGAATCTATCTTGTAGATTCATAACACCTAAACTACCAGCAAGGTAAAATCCATCCTTGAGTAAAATAGAATTTTGAATGGGCCCTATCGAACCCGCTGTTGCTATAAAATTAGAGATAATTAAAGTCGCAAAATAGAAGCTTTGCTTTGATGATTTAGAAATAAACATTTGAGTGTCCTTATAGAATGAATCGGCGTTTAATTGAATTTATACATAAACGTGACATCGGNNGACATCGGCTTCTAAAGTTGAAAAGCTATTCGAATAGTTTATGGATAAAGTGCCTGGATTTCCTTGATTATTGGTGGCTATACCATTTACATTTGATGGTGTGTAAGTGGTATATAGAATGTCAGTTCTGATATAAAAGTTATTCCATATTTGGGTTTTTATTCCTGCGCCACTTTGGAATCCACTTTCAGTAATATTGCTTGAGACAAAACCATAATCACCATTGTCTTGGATATTAAATTTTCCATAAGCATAACCTAAAACTATATATCCGATTGTAGTAGAGTTAAAAGCATAACCTGGTAGCCCCCTAAATCCCAAATTATATTGCATGTGCGCATTATAAGTAGGGGAAACGCCATTTGGTTTTGGATAAAATTGGTATGCAGAATCATTTAGCGCCGTTGCATTCATAAACCATTCAAGTCCTAAGTTAAAACGTTCAAGAATTGAAAAGTCATATCCTACTAATCCACCTCCAACTAAACCAGTCGCACCAAGATGGTGATAAGCTATGTTTGGGTATCCTGTAGATTCTTTGTCGACAAGATTCGCTATGCCGATATCCCCCCCAATATAAAAATTTTTAAAATCATAAGCGTAAGCATAACTTGATAAGGTAACAAACGCTGATAAACAAATACATTTTATACTTTTTGATCTCATAATAAATTGGGAAACCTTTGCACTAAGGTAAAGGTGGAGAAGCGTTAACAGAACACTGTACACCGCTTTGTCGCAATCCTAATCCCATCCTATGTGATGCGACTCGTTGATAACCCTACCTGTCACATTGTCATTAGACTTTACAACTGAGAGTGAGAGGTAACCTTTGTAAAACCATCACTTGTTTAAACAAAAAAAAAACTTTTTTTACAGTAATTTAAATTATCATATTTTTAAAATTTTCTATTTGCAATACCGGGCATTACGTTTTCTTGCTTAACCTTAAATATAAGCGGTTAGCAATTGGTTTTGATATGGCATACAAACCTCTTGATTTCTTCATTTTTTGATGGATATTTGACCTTGGACGGCCCTTCGATTAGAATGGTTTTTCCTTTCTTTTGGTAAAGGATTCGAGCTTTTCACCACAGGCTACGACTGAAGGAATCCTCAATGAATGGGGACAATAAATGATGATGCATAATTGGAGAATACAATGAGATTAAAACATGTTGCAATGTTAACATTATCGATGTTTGCAGGCGCAAATACATTTGCTGCTGATAATTTTTCTGCGAATCAAGAAAAAATGATTGAAAAATTGGTTCATGATTACTTAGTCAAAAATCCTGAAGTTTTGGTCGAAGCTTCTCAAGCATTACAAGCCAAACAACAAAAAGAAATGCAACAAGAAGCAAGTGTATTCATTCAAAATAATGCGCAAACCTTGTTGAGTGAAAAAATCACTGTTGCAGGAGCTGAAAAAGCAAATGTGACGGTTATCGAGTTCTTCGATTATCAATGTGGTCATTGCCAAAAAATGAACCCCATCATGAAAGAATTATTGAGCAAAAACAAAAACGTTAAAGTGGTTTATCGTGAATTTCCAATATTTGGAAAAACATCAGTAGTGGCTTCTCAAGCAGCAATTGCTGCCGGCTTACAAGGCAAATATGTTCAAATGCAACAATTGTTATTTAGTGAAAAGAAAATTGATGACAAAGTTGTATTAGAATTGGCTAAGAAAGCAGGCCTTGATATGACCAAATTCCAAGCTGATATGAAAGGTCAAGTCGTTAATGATCTAATTAACCAAAATCGTAAACTGGCAGAAAGTATGAAATTATTTGGAACACCTGTCTTTATCGTCATGGCAACGCCAAATGGTCAATTCAACGCTGCTGTTCAACCTGTGTTAATTCCTGGTTCAACTTCATTGGAAAACTTCCAATCGATGATCAATAAGGTCGCTGAGGCAAAATAAAGATGTCAAAACTTGAAACATTTCAGGATATGATAGCAACCTTGCTGGGATTTTGGTCTCAGCAAGGTTGTGTCATTTTACAACCCTTCGATATGGAAGTTGGTGCAGGGACTTTTCATCCGGCAACCTTTTTACGCGCGATTGGTCCAGAACCATGGAAGGCCGCTTACGTGCAACCGTCTCGACGACCCACCGATGGTCGATATGGCAACAATCCCAATCGTTTACAGCACTACTATCAATTACAAGTGATATTAAAACCATCTCCCATTGATATTCAAAATTTATATTTAGAATCCCTAAAAGCTATTGGCGTCGATGCATTAACCGATGATATCCGTTTTGTCGAAGACAATTGGGAATCTCCAACATTAGGTGCATGGGGCTTGGGTTGGGAAGTATGGTTAAATGGGATGGAAGCTTCACAGTTTACTTATTTCCAACAAGTGGGTGGATTACCATGTCAACCCGTCACCGGCGAATTAACCTATGGTCTAGAACGTCTGGCGATGCATGTATTAGGTGTCGATTCAGTTTATGATTTACCTTGGAGCAAACAAGGCAGTCATGTGGTTACTTATGGTGATATTTATTTACAGAATGAACGTGAACAATCAGCATATAATTTTGAACATGCCAATACCGATATGTTATTCCGTCATTTTGATGATTATGAACAACAAGCGATGGTTCTTTTAGAAAAAAAATTACCGCTTCCTGCTTATGAGATGGTGGTTAAAGCTTCGCATGTGTTTAATTTGCTTGATGCGCGGCACGCGATTTCAGTGACAGAACGTCAACGTTTTATTTTGCGTGTTCGTCAATTGTCACGAGCTGTGGCGCAAGCCTACTATGAAAGTCGAGAAGCACTTGGCTTCCCTTTACAAAAAGAGGCTAAATAATCATGAGAGATGTTTTTTTTGAATTGGGATTAGAAGAGCTTCCAAGTGGTTTGGTTGAATCCCTATCGCAAGATTTATTAAGTGGTGTATTGAAAGCGTTTGATGAAACGCAATTATCTTATGGTAAAACACATGTTTTTGCAACACCACGACGTATTGGATTTTGGATTGAAAATGTCGCAGAACAACAACCCCATCGAAAAATTGAACGTCGTGGTCCTGCAGCTGCTGCAGCACATGATGCACAGGGAAATCCCACGCCGGCATTATTAGGATTTGCTCGTTCATGTAAAGTGGATATCGGTGCACTTGTTTTAGATACCACTGAAAAGGGAACTTGGTGGACATATTATTTTGAAGAGCAGGGGGCAAAAACGGATAGTATTTTGCCTGAAACGATTGTGAAGGCATTGAAAAATTTAGCCATTCCCAAACCCATGCGTTGGGGGACTTATGCTGATACATTTGCGCGTCCCTCACATTGGGCTGTTTTATTGTATGGTGAGCAAGTTCTTCCGTTAAACGTATTTGGAGTTGAATCAGGTCGACATTCTTTTGGTCATCGTTTTATGCATCCAGAGGCGATTGAAATTCCTTCGGCAAGTGCTTATGAAAAACTGTTAAAGTCTGCCTACGTGTGGGTTGATTTTAATGCGCGCAAGGCTGAAATTGTACGACAAATTGAGGCCATTGCTGAACATAATCAGTGGCTTATTCCAATCCCTGAAGAATTGTTACATGAAATTACAAGTATTAATGAATGGCCAGTTGCTCTGGTAGGCGAGTTTGATAAAAAATTCTTAAGTGTTCCTGCTTCAGTATTGATTGCATCCATGCAAAATCATCAAAAATGCTTGGCTGTTTATGACGAACACCAACAGTTGTTACCTTTCTTTATTGCAGTTAGTAATATTGAAAGTCATACACCCAAGGCGGTGCAATTGGGCAATGAAAAAGTTATACGCGCCCGATTGAGCGATGCGATGTTTTTTTATGAACAAGATCGAAAAAAACCATTAAGCGCATATGCCAAAGATACTGAGAAAGTCGTTTTTGAACAGCGTTTGGGAACGATAGCGGATAAAACACGACGTGTGAGAAAGTTGGTGGCGTATCTTTGTCCTTTATTGCAGATATCCTCCAATTTAGCTTTGTGTGCTGTTGATTTAAGCAAAGGAGACTTAATGACCGGGCTTGTGAGTGAGTTTCCGGAGCTTCAAGGACAAGTCGGACAGTTTTATGCCGTTGCTGATAAAGAAGACGATAATGTTGCTAAAGCAATGTTTGAACAGTATCTGCCTCGTTTTTCAGGAGATAGGCTGCCTCAAACAGATTTGGGTTATGTTTTATCCTTAGCTGATCGCATAGATACCTTGGTGGGAATTTTTGCCATAGGTTTAAAACCAACCGGGGAAAAAGACCCATATAAACTGCGCCGACATGCTTTGGCTGTGGTTCGATTACTGTTACAACGCCCCAATTCCTTATCGATTGACACTCTATTAGGACAGGCAGCAAGTGCTTATGATTTTTTAACCATTACCAGTTCATTATGTCTTGAGGTAAAACAATTTATTCAAGAACGTATGCAATCCCATTATCAACAACATCAAATGCCTGTGGAGTGGGTACAAGCAGGTTTGCAAGTGCAATCCGATGATTGGTATGATTTATCTTTGCGGTTGGCAAGTTTTGAGCGACTTATGGCAGGTGAAAACAGTGCTGTCCTGATGCAATCTGCAAAACGTGTCAAACAAATCTTATTACAAGCCAAACCAGATATGGATGATATTGACGAGTCATTATTGATTGAAGCGAATGAGAAAATGTTATGGCATGTTCTTCAAGATATTCAACAACCGTTTCAACAAGCCCTTACTTATAAAAATTATGATGGTGCATTTGAAGAGCTTAATCGTGTGAATACACCATTAGCTGCTTTTTTCGAGCATGTGATGGTGATGGCAGACGATATGCAAGTTCGACAAAATCGATTGCGATTGTTACAACAATTGCAACAATTATTACATTCAATTGTGATGATTGGATAATGTTTGGTGCTATATTTTATAATGATAACCAAGATGCAAGTCGAGCGAAAAAGCTTGCCTTGCATTTTTCTTTAGAAATATCGGACAAAATTTTCCCACGTTTACAAGTTATAAATCAAAGACTTTTTTTAATTGATGCAGCAGAGCAACCAATCGCCCTGGATTGGAATGACGAAAAGTGGTTGCAACGTACCAAAGGAATGACAGGACGGGATCCGATGATTCGAGCGACATTAGCAAGCAAAGGGACAAAAATCCTTGATATGACTGCTGGATGGGGAAAAGATGGTTTGCTCATGGCGCATGCAGGTGCAAATGTAACCATGTTAGAACAACATCCTTATATGGCCGCACTTTTAATGGATGCTTGGCAGCATCTGGCATCGCCTGAGCTACAAACTAGAATTCAAATTGTATGGACATCTGCTCAAGCGTATTTAAGAACACTAGAGGTTGAATCGTATCCAGATGTTATTTATTGTGATCCGATGCATCCGATTCGACAAAAATCAGCGTTGGTTAAAAAACATTTGCAAGTTTTGCAACAACTGGCGCAGCCGAATGAAGATGTTCGTGAAATGATACAGTTGGCACAAAAAAAATGTACGCAACGTGTGGTATTAAAATGGCCTCAAAAGCAAAAAGCACCTATTGTGCCGATGGGCACTATTCCGGGAAAAACGATTCGGTTTGATTTGTATAGCCCACATCATGATTAACCATGTGGGCTATTTTTTGAACTAAAACTGAATTTTAGCCGTTACGAATACTTCATTGGCAGACAATATCCCTGTCCATGGTGAAATTGCAGTGGTCGCAACTGGCGTACCTGATGTATTGAGATTGGTGGTTAAATAGTTGCTGCTGGAGAAGCCACCTGCATAAAAATAACGATAGCCAACATCAATTGCGATACGTTCATATTTCCACTCTAAACCGGCATTTAGCTGATAAGCTAGGGCTGGTTGGAGGTAATCGTCCATCACACTGGTTGAATAAATCCGATTTTATCCATATCATAAGCGAGTTTTTCACTATAGCCTTTACCTAGTAAGGTCGCATTAAATAATAAAGAATTGCTTGATAAATTAAAATAACGGGTTCTTGAGGAAGTTAAAGGATTTGGATCGGTTGATGATGTTGCACTAGGGGTTTGGAATTTTGAATATTTATACAAGCCGCGATATGCATAGCTAACATCAATATTAAGAAAATCGCTCCATAGATATCCAATACCTGCTGTATACTAAGGGGCTGTTCCTAATGAACTGTTATAGCCACTTGGTGTGCCACTCCAATAATTTTGATTGAATGACAGTTTGGCATCATTTGCAAAACTAGCACCTGAGCCAGCTAGTAAATAAAATGGAGACATGGCTAGAGAGCTGCTGCCCATTGTGCCAGAAAATGCTAAAGGCGTGCTTAAACCTAACAGAGCGATACAAATATTTTTATAACTCATTTGAAGTCCTTTCTTTGAAAAAATATACCTTTAAAACATTATTAGTATTTGATGGACTGAGCAAGTATTTTATTGCAACATCTGACACATTTTTTTGAGTTGTTGTGGATTGATTTCTTCGCCTGTTGCTTGATAGATAATACGGTTGGTCTTCGGATCCCAGACAACCATGGTAGGAGGCGCGATAATTTTGAACGTTTGTAAAATTTGCATTTGTTCTTTGGTATTTTCACTGATATCGACTCGAATCAAATCCATTTTTTCGCATAAAGATTTCATTTTATCCTTGGAAATAACATTTTTTTCAATGTAATGACATGTGGTACACCATTTGGCAGAAAAATACATAATAATAGGACGATGACTTTTCGAAAGCCTTTCTTTGATAGCCTGTACATTTTTGAACGACGGGTGTGCACCCTCGTCTTTCATATACTGATAAAAGAAAAGCCCAGTTCCTAAAATTAAAATGATGAACAAAGTGAGCTTAATTTTCAAATGGGGACGGTGTGGTATGAAAAGAATTAGTCCTGCAGCAACTGTTGCAACCCAAGGAATCATTTGCCAAGGTGTATCGACGACGCGTTGAATCAATAAACTGGCAACACCAAATAATAGTAGAGCAATAATTTTATTTATGTGTTCCATCCAAGCACCAATTTTAGGTAACAAATGTCCGGCAGAAACAGCAAAAATCAATAATGGAATCCCCATCCCTAACCCTAAGACAAATAATGCGATACTTCCTTTGAGAACTTCGCCCATTTGTGTAATGTAAGCAAGTGCGCCCAGTAGGGGGGCGGTTACACAGGGAGATAGGACCAATAAAGAAATCGCACCCATTATAAATGATGAAAGGTATTTCCCGGATGGAAGATGATGACGAAACTTTAAAGTTTTTTGTTGTAAAAATTGAGGCATTTTAATCTCCCATACGCCAAGAGTTGCCAGCCCAAATATAATATAAAAAATGGCCATGGTGATGAGGATAGGAGTTTGCTGGGCAAAGATAAATAAATTTTTGCCTAAATAAGCAACGATTGCGCCAACCAGCGCATAAGAAGATGCCATACCTAAAACATATGAAAGACTTAAGCCCCAAGTCTGAATTTTTGATCGATGTTCACCAATTACCACACGCGTCATAATAGGAAGCATAGGAAGAACACAGGGCGTAAACGCTAAAAGAATGCCAAGTCCAAGAAAACTAAATAAAATGCTCATGAAAGCGCTAGTTTGAGGAGGGGTTAGAACCTGTTTAAATATTTGCGGTGGATAACAAATACCTTCATCACTACATCCTTGATATTGAATGATAATTTCCATTCCAGATTTAAAATGGGTGATTGATAAGGGAATCGAAATATCTAGCGTGTTGCGGTAAACAGAATGAACACGTTTTAATTTATCGGTATGTGATAAAGGTTTGGGCCATTGTACATTGCCAAGAACGATATTTTTATCTAGGCTTTGCACATGAATCCTATCTTGATATAAAAAGTGCTTGTCCTTGATGGAAAAATGAAGTTGTAATGCATTCGATGTTTGATGAGTAGTTAATTGAAAAACCTGATTGGCATCTTGAATTTCAGCAAAAGCTTGGTTAGAGATGATGAAAAAAAATAAGAATGATAATTTTTTGAAAAAAGTCATGGCAAAATGCACTATATGCACATTAATCGTAATGGTATTGTAGTTTGTGTTTTAAAAAATAACAATTTTTTTTTAAGATTACCCCTTGAAAGTTTCAACAACTTCCCCCATATTGCTGTCATGAGTACTTGGGGCTTGAACCGGTACTATATATGTTGAAGTTAATTGTATCTAGGAGATAACAAGAATGAACATTCGTCCTTTACACGATAGAGTGGTTGTTAAACGCCAAGAAGAAGAGCGTACAACAGCTGGTGGCATCGTCATTCCTGACAGTGCGACAGAAAAACCCATGCGAGGTGTTGTTGTTGCTATCGGCAATGGTAAACCTTTAGATAATGGTGACGTCCGAGCTTTAGCTGTTAAAGTGGGTGATGTCGTACTATTTGGTAAGTATTCTGGTACTGAAATCAAAATGGCAGGTGAAGAATTGGTTGTGATGCGTGAAGACGACATCATGGCAGTGATTCAGAAGTAAGGTTTATTGAGGAGATTAACAATGGCCAGTAAAGAATTAAAGTTTGCTGAAAATGCACGTCATCAAATCATTGCAGGTGTGAATGGTTTGGCTAATGCTGTACAAGTGACCATGGGTCCAAGAGGTCGAAACGTTTTATTAGAAAGACCTTATGGCGCACCAACTGTTACGAAAGACGGTGTATCTGTTGCAAAAGAAATTGAATTTGAAGATCGTTTCCAAAACATGGGCGCCCAATTGGTGAAAGAAGTTGCTTCTAAAACTTCTGATGCTGCTGGAGACGGTACAACAACTGCGACAGTTTTGGCTCGCGCAATTTTAGTTGAAGGACACAAAGCGGTTGCTGCCGGCATGAATCCAATGGATTTAAAGCGCGGTATTGACAAAGCGATGGCTGTCATCGTTAAAGAATTAGAGAAAATGTCTAAGCCTTGTAAAGATGGAAAATCTATCGCACAAGTTGGAACCATTTCTGCAAACTCTGATGAAGCAATCGGTGCGATTATTGCTGAAGCAATGGAAAAAGTTGGTAAAGAAGGTGTTATCACTGTTGAAGATGGCAATGGTTTAGAAAACGAATTATCTGTTGTTGAAGGTATGCAGTTTGACAGAGGATACATTTCTCCTTATTTCATCAACAACCAACAAAATATGTCAGCTGAATTAGAGCATCCATTCATTTTATTAGTGGATAAAAAAATCTCTTCAATTCGTGATATGTTACCTGTATTAGAAGGTGTTGCAAAATCTGGTCGTCCTTTATTAATCATTGCTGAAGATGTTGAAGGCGAAGCGCTAGCAACATTAGTCGTCAACAACATGCGTGGTATTGTAAAAGTCTGTGCAGTTAAAGCACCTGGTTTTGGTGATCGTCGTAAAGCCATGTTACAAGACATTGCTATTTTAACCAATGGACAAGTGATTTCTGAAGAAATTGGTAAGAGCTTAGAAAGCGCAACTGTAGAAGATTTAGGTCTTGCGAAACGTGTTGTGATTACCAAAGAAAACACCACTATTATTGATGGCGAAGGCAAACCTGCTGAAATTACAGCGCGTATTACTCAAATTCGTGCACAAATCGAAGAAAGTTCTTCTGATTACGATCGTGAGAAATTACAAGAGCGTGTTGCTAAATTAGCTGGCGGTGTTGCAGTTATTAAAGTTGGTGCTGCGACTGAAGTTGAAATGAAAGAGAAAAAAGCACGTGTTGAAGATGCTTTACATGCAACCCGTGCAGCGGTTGAAGAAGGTATCGTTGCAGGTGGTGGTGTTGCATTGATTCGTGCTCAAAAAGCATTAGACGGATTAAAAGGCGATAACCATGAACAAACCATGGGTGTTGATATTTTACGTCGTGCGATTGAATCTCCATTACGTCAAATCGTTGCCAACGCTGGATATGAATCTTCAGTTGTTGTGAACAAGGTTGCTGAAAAAGCTGGAAACCATGGTTTCAACGCTGCAACTGGCGAATACGGCGATATGTTCGAAATGGGAATTATCGACCCAACTAAAGTAACACGTACTGCATTACAAAATGCGGCATCTGTTGCAAGCTTAATGTTAACCACAGAATGCATGGTTGCTGAACTTCCTAAGAAAGAAGAAGCAAATCCTGCTGGCGGTATGGGTGGCATGGGCGGAATGGGTGATATGGGCGGTATGATGTAATCGCTTTCCCTTCGCTAAAAGACCCGCTTCGGCGGGTTTTTTTTAATTGAAGATGCATGGGGCATCAATTATACTAAAAAAAATGATGTTCATTGGACTGAATATGCTCTCTTTTAGACTGCTGGAAATCGCTGATTTTCCTTTGCTTCTTAAATGGTTAGAAGCACCGCATGTTAAAAAATTTTGGGATAGTGATATTTCTTATTCATTAGAGGATATTCAACAAAAATATACGGACTACGTCAATGGTTTTTCATTATACAAAGGTCAAAAGAAATCAATAAAAGCTTATATTTTATTGTATAATGGGCAAGCCATAGGCTATATACAGCTTTATAAACTGACCGATTTTGGATTTGATGACTTAGAGTTGCCTTCGAATATTGGGGGGATAGATTTTTATCTGGGTGAAGAATCATTTTTAAAGCGAGGTTTTGCATCTACTGCTCTAAAATTATTTTTACAAGATTATGCTTTTACAAAATTTCGATATATTTTTGTTAATCCTCTCATTAAAAATGAAAGAGCGGTTCGATGTTTTTTAAAAGCAGGTTTTAGTGTGATTAAAAAACATCATGATTGTTTTTGGATGGGGGCATTTCGTGGAGAATTTAGATTGTCCACCAAAGAAGCTATCGAGTTAGAGATTGCTTTTAAAAAGGTATTTTTAGAGCAAGATAAACTATATATTTTTGGATCGCGAGCGAATATTTATAAAACAGGTGGTGATATTGATCTTTATATTGAAACCCATGAAAAATCAGTCGAGCAGGCCGTGGCAATGAAAAATCAATTTTCCCAAGCACTCTTTAAGTGTTTTGGAGAACAAAAAATTGATGTTGTTTTAAATATATTAAATTTAAAGACCCATTTGCCAATTTATGACATCGCAAAAAAGGAAGGAATTCTTATCAAATGACCAAAAATATCAAAGAAATTTTAGAAGTTGCAGATATACATGTGAACAGAATAAAGCTTGCTGAAACTAAAATTCAAGCTTTATATCCTTTTGATGCGGATAAAATTTGTGCGCTTAATGAGAATGTCCTTGCTTGGATTGAAGTGCTGATTCATCGATTTGGGAAATTGCAAGATTTAATCGGTTCTAAATTAATTGATGTTTTTTTAGAATTAAATAAAGAATTTATGCCTACACAAACGATGTTAGATAAACTCAATAAACTCGAGCGATTGGAAATTGTTAAAACTGATCTTTGGACACAAATGCGTGATGCGAGAAATCATGTTGCTCATGAATATCCAAATGATCCAGCATTAACAGCATTTTATCTTAATCAGATCATTAATTTAACACCGAAGTTGCTTAAATTATATCTAACGTTGCACGATAAAATAATCATCATGATCGAATAATTTTTTACTGTTTATTTTTTGATCTTATTGTGAGATAATTTTTGGAGATTATTTGTTGTCGAGATAAAAATGAACCAAATTCGGGAAATGGTTATTGCCAATCAAAATGAAACGATTCGAAAACAAGCTTCTCAAGAAAACGTCTTTCTAGCGACTGTTGGTTTAATGGGTTGTGTTGGCGTTATTTTTCATAATCCAGAAATTGGTTTGGTGAGTTTAACTCATGTTGATACCAACACTGATTTAAGTTTTATGGCACAGGAAAGGGCATGGGTTGGCACACCTTGCAATGTTTTTATAATTAAAAATAGAGCGGATTTATACATTCTTGTTCAATCTGCATTAACTATTCTTGGTGTCTCTCATATTCAAATGATGGACTCTGTTGAGGGCACAGTTGTCTTTAATCATCAAAAGGGCGTTCCTCAATTTTTTAAGATGGAAGAATTTATTAATTTAACAATGCCGGGTTCAGTTCCCCGAGCCGATAATAAACTTCATCAATTGGGATGGTAATCCTCCCAAAAAATAAA
>DDPL01000022.1:0-4273 GCA_002342175.1 Legionellales bacterium UBA2469
TAGTTAAAGTACAACCAGATGAGGAGCAACATGGGTTTAAGCAGTTTTCAGAAATTATTTTAAGTTAATTTTAAAAACTGCTAAATCTAGAATTGTTCAAAAAAGAAAAGTGAGATTTTTATATGAGTAAAAGTGCCGGTAACGACGCAAAAAATACACTTTATTGTTCATTTTGCGGAAAAAGTCAACATGAAGTACGCAAGCTCATTGCAGGACCAACGGTTTTTATATGTGACGAATGTGTGGAACTTTGTACGGATATTATTCGTGAAGAGAACCATTCCTCGCGTCTAGCTTTGCAAGATGGTGTGCCAACTCCACACGATATTATGGGGTTCCTTGATGATTATGTCATAGGTCAAAAGCATGCGAAAAAGGTTCTTTCAGTTGCAGTACACAACCACTACAAACGGTTGTCGCATGGCGCTAAGGGAGCCGATATTGAAATCGCTAAGTCCAATATTCTTTTAATAGGTCCAACAGGAAGTGGCAAAACACTTTTAGCGCAGACTCTAGCCCGTATTATTGATGTACCTTTCACTATGGCGGATGCTACCACTTTGACCGAGGCTGGTTATGTTGGTGAAGACGTTGAAAATATTATTCATAAACTTTTACAAAAATGCGATTACGATGTTGAAAAAGCACAGCAGGGCATCGTGTACATCGATGAAATTGATAAAATCACACGCAAATCTGAAAATCCTTCTATCACACGAGATGTCTCTGGAGAAGGCGTGCAACAAGCGTTGTTAAAATTAATTGAAGGGACTGTTGCAGCTGTTCCACCCCAAGGTGGTCGCAAGCATCCACAACAAGAATATATTCATGTGGATACCTCAAATATTCTCTTTATATGCGGCGGGGCATTTGCTGGGCTTGAAAAAGTCATTCAACAACGTACAGATAAAACAGGAATTGGTTTTGCGGCAGAATTGAAGAATAAAAATAACCACAAAGATGTTGAGAAAATTTTAAGTGGTTTAGAAGCAGATGATTTGGTTAAATTTGGTTTGATACCTGAGTTTGTTGGACGATTGCCAGTTGTGACCACCTTGCAAGAACTGGATGAAGCAGCATTAATTGATATTTTAACGCAACCCAAAAATGCATTGGTGAAGCAATTTGGTGCTTTGTTTAAAATGGAAGGCGTAGAGCTGGAGTTTACAGAATCAGCGTTGCATCAGGTGGCCAAGAAAGCATTAAAAAGAAAAATCGGTGCAAGAGGACTGCGAACCATTTTAGAAGATGTATTACTTGATACTATGTATGAATTGCCGTCTCTAGAAAATTTAGAGAAAGTTATTGTAGATGAGCATGCGATTGCAAAAAATGGAACGCCTACTTTAATTTCTAAAAATGAAAAAAAAGAGTCTTTAAAGGTCAATGGCATTAAAGATTAATTACAAGGAGTATTAAATTGACTGCTGAAGAAACAAATGTCCTTGAACTGCCCATATTACCCTTACGTGATGTGGTTGTTTATCCTCATATGGTTATCCCATTATTTGTAGGAAGACCTAAATCTGTAAAAGCTTTAGAAGCTGCGATGCTTGAGAATAAGAAGGTTTTTTTAGTTGCTCAGCGTCAATCCTCAAATGATGATCCTGGAAGTGCCGATTTATTTAAAATCGGCACCATCTCCACACTTCTACAATTGTTAAAATTACCAGATGGTACAGTGAAGGTATTGGTGGAGGGTGAGCATCGCGCAGAAGCAAAATCTTATAGTTTAAAAGATGGGCAATTTATGGTTGCCCAATTAGAAAAACTAAAAGAGTACTCTGATCAACATGATGAAAAAGAACTTGAAATATTGGTTCGTTCCCTAACATCGCAATTTGAGCAATACATCAAATTAAATAAAAAAGTACCGCCAGAGGTATTGGCTTCAATTGCTGCAATTGAAGATCCTAACCGTTTGGTGGATACAATTTCTGCCCATTTAACGATTAAATTAGAAGACAAACAAGAGTTATTAGAAACCTTGGATGTTGGAGAGCGATTAGAGCGTTTAATGAATGCGATAGAAACTGAAATTGATTTGTTACAAGTTGAAAAGCGGGTTCGAAATCGTGTGAAACGTCAAATGGAAAAAAGCCAACGTGAATACTATTTGAATGAGCAAATGAAGGCGATTCAAAAAGAGTTGGGTGAAATTAGTGAAGAAGGTAGTGATGTTGATCAATTGGAGCGTTCCATTGAAAAAGCCGGTATGCCTAAAGAAGCCAAAGAAAAGGCAATGAGTGAACTCAATAAATTGAAAATGATGTCACCCATGTCTGCAGAAGCAACAGTCATTCGTAACTATTTAGATTGGGTTATTTCGGTACCTTGGAAAAAACGCAATAAAGTTGAATTTGATTTAAATAAGGCTGAAAATGTCTTAGATGATGAACATTATGGCTTAGAACGTGTTAAAGAACGAATCATCGAATATCTTGCGGTACAGCAACGTGTGAAGCGTTTGAAAGGTCCTATTATTTGTTTGGTCGGTCCGCCTGGGGTTGGTAAAACTTCTTTGGGGCAGTCGATTGCAAATGCAACTGGTCGAACATTTATTCGAATTGCCCTAGGAGGTGTGCGCGATGAAGCCGAGATTCGAGGACATCGACGAACCTACATTGGTTCGATGCCAGGAAAGATCATTCAAAAATTATGCCAAGCAGGTATTAAAAATCCACTGATCATGCTTGATGAGGTGGATAAAATGGCCATGGATTTTAGGGGTGATCCGGCATCTGCTTTATTAGAGGTATTAGATCCAGAGCAAAATCATACATTCAATGATCATTATCTTGAAGTTAATTATGATTTGAGCGAGGTCATGTTTATTGCAACGGCAAACTCGATGGAAATTCCAGCACCTTTATTGGATCGCATGGAGGTCATTCGTTTGCCTGGCTACACCGATGATGAAAAGCTCCATATTGCCAAGAAATATTTAGTGCCTAAGCAGCTAAAACTAAATGGTTTAAAAACCACAGAACTGAACATCACGGACCAGGCAGTTCATGAAATTATTCGGCATTATACGCGAGAGGCTGGGGTACGTAATTTAGAACGTGATGTTGCGAATATATGTCGAAAAGTTGTGAAACGATTATTAACAAAAAAAACCATCAAAAAGATCAATGTAACGCGTGAATCCGTTGAAAAATATCTGGGTGTTCCTAAATTTTCTTTTGGAGTTGCAGAAAAGAATGATCAAGTGGGACAAGTTACAGGGCTAGCCTGGACTCAAGTTGGTGGAGAGCTTTTAACCATTGAAGCGGCAATGATGCCTGGTAAGGGAAAAGTTTCACATACTGGCCAACTGGGCGAGGTCATGCAAGAATCGATTCATGCTGCAATGACGGTTATTCGAAGTCGAGCGGAACAATTGCATTTACAAAAAGATTTTTATGATACCCATGATTTTCATATTCATGTACCCGAGGGAGCCACACCTAAAGATGGACCAAGTGCAGGGATTGGAATGTGTACAGCACTCGCATCAGTTGTGACGCAAATTCCTGTCAGGGCTGATGTAGCCATGACGGGGGAAATTACCTTGCGAGGGCAGGTATTACCAATAGGGGGGTTAAAGGAAAAACTTTTGGCGGCTCACCGAGGGGGTATCAAGCAGGTGATCATTCCAGAAGAAAATAAAAAGGATTTAGCTGAAATTCCGGATAATGTATTAAAAAAATTGAAGATACATTGTGTTAAGAATATAGAAGAGGTCCTTTCTTTAGCATTGCAAAAAAACATTTTGATCAAGGATGATACTCAAGAAGCGGAAATATCAAAAAAAATGAAAAAAAGTGAAAAAAAGCATTTACAGAAGGAAGAAAAATAGATACTATTTGCCTCGCTGTTAAGGTGATTTAAAAAAATAAAATAAAAAACCTTGACGAGGCAAAAGCATTTTGTTTTAATCCAAATTGTCAGTTGGAAGACTTAACAGCAAGGGGAAAATATGAATAAGAGTGAATTAGTTGAAGCAATTGCAAGCGGTTCTGGCGTTACTAAAGCTGCTGCAGGAAGAGCATTAGATGTTTTTTTGATGACTGTAACAGAAGCCTTAAAAAAAGGTGAACAAGTTGTTTTACCAGGTTTCGGTTCTTTTAAAACAGGATTGCGTTCAGCTTACTCTGGAAGAAATCCTCAGACTGGCGAAGAGATTCAAATTAAAGCAGCTCGTGTTGCCAAGTTCAAAGTTGGTAAAAACTTGAAAGAAGCTGTTCAAGACGTTAAGTAGTAAAATTGGGTGCTTAGCTCAGCTGGTAGA
>DDPL01000022.1:4317-11576 GCA_002342175.1 Legionellales bacterium UBA2469
TCGAGCCCCGTCCACTCCGCCATCACTAAAAAGCGCCTTAGGGCGCTTTTTTATTGTCAAAAAAAAATCTAGTTTCAAACATCTAAAATTGGTATGATATAAATGCTTTAAGCTTTATCATATATGCATGGGGTTTTGGAAAACGAATTATGTTGCAAAAATTAAATGAAAAAATTCAAGGATTGGTAGCATGGATTATCGTGTTATTGGTCGTCTTCACGTTTGCTATTTTTGGGTTAGATTATTATATGCAGTCCAGACGGGGTGGCTTGTCGGTTGCAGAAGTAAATGGTGAGCCAATAAATAAACATGAATTTGATTTGCAATTCAGACGATTAACGCAACTACAAGATCCAACACATTGGTCAGCGATGCGTGAAAATCAGCTCAAGGCACAAGTGTTAAATGATTTGATATTAAATAGCTTAAGCCTTCAAACTGCGAAACTGAATGGTTTTGCAGTAACTGCCAATCAAGCGAACGCTGCGATATTAAGCATTCCTCAATTTCAATTGGACGGTCGTTTTTCGTCTATGAAGTATGCACAAGCTCTCAATGGTGCATTGTTTACACCTGAGTCATTTCAACGTGAAGTAGAGCAGGGCATGTTATTAAATCAGCAACGATTTGCATTTGTTGGCACGGCGTTTGCTTTGCCCCATGAAATTGAACAATTTGTTAAATTATACATGCAGACTCGTGACTATGAATATACGCGCATACCGGCTTTGAAATTGGTTGATAGAGCGAATGTTAAAGAATCTGAAATCCAAAGTTTTTATAATAAACATCAGGATGTCTTTTTAAGCCCCGAGCAAGTCAGTGTTCAGTATGTCAAACTGTCGTTAAATGATTTGAAGGATAAAGTATCTGTATCTACAAAAGAAACACACGATTACTATAACGACCATCAAACACAATTCATGTTACCAGCACAATGGGATTTAGAGCATATTGTAGTTGGGATTCCAGAAAAAGCTTCTCAAGATACACAAGCAAAAGCATTGGCTTATGCGGAAAAATTAGCAGAGAAATTTAAAAAACATCCAAAAGCATTTATCAATTACATGAATAAAGTGAATGCAGGAGAGAAAGTTGAGCAAGGTTTTCATATGTCTGCAGGGCAATTACCGACGATTCAGGCGGGACAAACTAATTTAGACACCTATCTTGTGAATTTAACGCACCCAGGAATGATTACTGGTGCAATTCGAACTGCTCGTGGTTATGAAATTTTACGTTGTCGAAATTATCAATCTTCAAAATTCAGAACTTTTGATTCAGCAATAAAGGATATCCAACAACAATTAATTCAGCAAAAAGCCCAAAATCTATTTAATAAAACCATGGATAAATTATCTGAATTGAGTTTTGAACATCCAGATTCATTAGATAAAATTGCTAAAAAATTAAACCTTAAAATTGAAGATACCGAGTTATTTACGCGTCGAGGTGGAAACGATTCGATTACACAAAATAAAGCCGTGATACGAGCTGCATTTTCATCAGATGTTCTAAAATATTCGAATAATAGTGAACCTTTACAATTGGATCACGATAATGTCATCGTCTTAAGATTACATCAACATGTTCCAGCATCTAAACAGGCGTTGGTCGATGTGAAATTATTAATTGCCAAGAAACTAGCCAAAAAGAAGGCAGAGGCAGAAGCAAGACAAATGGGTGAAATGTTAGTGGCGTATCGTAAATTCCCCGAAAAATCCAAACATCAAATTGATGTTGCACCACACTTGGCTTGGAATCATATTCAAAGTGCTTCAAGAGATGCTGCTGATGTTCCTGCTGGTGTCAATGAATTAGCATTTTCATTGCCAGCTGTTGGCAATCGATCGGGGCGAACACTCATCGGTGGCGATTATGTTGTGGTTGAGTTAAAAGAAATTCATCCAGGCGATATGAGTTTGCTAGATCCAGAACAAGTGGCAAGTATTACTCAACAAATAGAAGCCAACTATGGAACGATGGATTATGATTTATATGTTCATCAAATGATGCAAAAAGCTAAAATCAAGCACCATCAAAGATAATCATCTACATTGTAGACGATAATTGGGGGTCATTGGGAAATGATAAAATGGCCTTCATGGTTTCGTCTATATCAACAGGCTTCCTTTTGAATATCAAGAACCTAGAAGAGTTCACTGCTTCCTTATAGGCTTCCATTTTTTTCATACCTATTAGGATTTGATTTAAAACATGATGGTAGGACGAGCTAGGTTCAAGAGTTTTCAAATGATCTTCACAAATATTTTTAACGCTATGTAAACGCTCAAACATTGATCTGTTTTTTTGTTGCAAAGCCGCTTGAATTTCGTTAATTATTTCATGCGAATGCTCAGGCATTTGTTGTTTAAATTCACCTAGTGTTTTTAAAAGTTTAGCTCCAAAGAGAATGTCTTGTATCCCTATAAATAATGTACAATGGCTGGGTAGGCGTGCATGTACCAAGCACCCAAGTTCATTGATATTTTCGTGAATATTACAGAAGGCCTCATGAGCAAAAATAAAAATATTCATATTATACTCTTTTTGATTTAGATATTCATCGTGTCGTATATAATTAAGAATAGGAACAAATGCTTCCAAATTTATCTGAGAAATATCGATATCTCCAATTTGAAATCGTTGCCGTTGAATTAGATGTAAAAGTTCTTTAGATGTAAATAAATAGTATAATTTCATATTATCGAGAAAGCTTAAAGAGCTAACACATTGGCGCAACAATGAAATATCCTTGCTTATCCATTCGTTAAGCTGACTTAAAGAAAAATAAGAATTATAAACATAAGGCAACATAAGCGAACTAAACTTTGGAATGGTTAACAACTTTTTCAACATATCTGTTGTTAACTGAATTTTTTTTAAGCTCAATAAAATCGGGGAATCTTGTCCAAAATCCAAAGAAGTGCTCATATTATTGATAAATAAATCAAGATAATAAGGATTGCTGGTTTGGTTTAATAAAAGATTTTGTGCATGTTTTAAGAAAAAACCTAGTTGACTGAAATAGCCATGATCGGTGTGACTCATGGTTGCTTGTTTAAACATGATGAGTGTTTGAAAATCATTTAATCGATGAGGGGCATGATTTGTTAAATCAAAAAGATGATTGATATTCTCATCAACAATTAATTTATTAAAAACTTTTGTGAATAATTCTTCTAATTTATCTTGCTTATCTAAAAATACTCTTGAGTATACACATGCATGGTATAATTGTACCGCAACTTCTAATTCAAGTTCCGTATCGGTTAAAAATTCTGAGATAGCTTCAACATAATTTTGCTTATCATGATGTTGACCAAATTTTTTGTCAAGTTCCATTAACGCATAGCGATACTTGCAATAATATAAGAATAGAGATGACATAGTTTTAATATTCCCAGCAATAGAGGCGTATTCGTCCATATCACCACTTTCTAACGACTCTTCCATTCGTTTATCTATCAATTCAAGATGATGTTTAATATCGTCGAGGGGGATAATAGCAAAGATGTTTGGCGCATCAGGGAAATGGGTATCCATCAATTTGATTAAAGTGTTTTCAAGATCATCGAGACCAGGAACAACAGGTTTTTGGTGTGTGGATTGAAAGGTTTCAACACAAGCATGATAAAGCGCAAATAAGAAATTGTCTGTCATCAATTCTTGAAAGTGTGATTCATTTTGGCTTGAGGCAAGTTTATCTGTAACAAGAGAAATATACGAATGGTGCTCAGGTAATGATCCAGCAGATTCATAAACCAATGGAAGGGTTTGTCTCCAATTATCAGGTGTTGAAAAAGGCATTACAGTTATCCATCTTGGCATTTTATAAATTAATTATAAACCATTTATGGATAAATAAAGGGATTTGAGTATAATATTTGCGCACAACGATTTAATGTTGCGCGCAAATAGAGTTAAGCGTCTATTTGTTCTTCTTGAAGTGCAACAGCATGAAAACCTGCATCCACATGCATGATTTCGCCTGTTATGGCCGAAGCTAAATCTGAACATAAAAACGCTGCAGCATTGCCAACCTCTTCAATACCGATGTTTCGCTTAAGGGGTGTCATGCGAGCATATGATTGCAACATTTTTCTAAAATCTTTAATTCCCGCCGCAGCCAGCGTTTTGATGGGGCCTGCTGAGATGCCATTAACTCGAATACCCCTTGAGCCTAAGCTATTTGCCATATAGCGCACTGCAGCTTCAAGACTTGCTTTGGCTAAGCCCATCACATTGTAATTGGGAACAACTTTCTCAGCACCATAATAGGATAAAGTTAATAGCGCACCTTGTGTTTGTTCCATCAAGGGTAGGAACGCTTGTGCTAAAGCAATAAAACTATAGGCACTAATATCGTGTGCTATTTGAAAACCTTGGCGGTTAGTGTTGGTGATAAAGTCACCGGCAATTTGATCGGCTGGGGCAAATGCAACAGCATGAATGATGATATCCACTTGAGACCAATGTTTTTTTACATTATTAACCAGATTATGGATTTGTTCATCACTTGCAACATCACATTCAAAAGTAAGTTCTGAATTGAATTCTGCGGCTAAATCTAAAACACGACTTGCAAGCTTTTCGCTTTGATAAGTAAATGCTAATTCAGCACCTTGTTGATGAAAAGCTTGTGCAATCCCATAAGCAATGGAACGTTGACTGGCAAGACCCACGATAAGTGCTTTTTTGCCCTTAAGGAAACCCATTTGAAACTCCTACAATAGTTATTCTTCATTAATGTGAAAGCTTAACGATATTTTGAGTTTCATTCAAGCAATGGATACCTTTATGTGTTCGATGCTTTAGTCAGTGGGTAAGAATACGATAACTTAATTTTTGCGTAATTATCTTGATGTCGTTAAAAAGTTGCGTTACATTGCAATTTTTTAAGGAAAAAAATGCACAATAATGAAATAATTATAGATGATTTTATTTTAATTGAAGAGGATTTAGGGATTGTTGCTTGCGAAGAATTGATGGAAAAAGAAGGGCCTGAAACCGCGTTGGAAAAAGTGAATCCAACAACAGTAAAGGCACCAAGGTTTTTTAAATCTGAGCGACGTCTACAATGGGAACAACGAAATCCTAAAGTACATGCAAGAGTTGATGATGGCCAAGGCATAGAACTAGAGATTCGAGAAGTCAATCGCGGTAAGCAGTTGGGTTTTTGGAATGATTCAAAAAATGCACAAATCTATGTGCATAAACAAAAAGACAATATCTTCGAGTGCAAAGGTAGTGTCTTTCAGATGAAAGTTAAAGTTTAGTCGTGGTGATGGGTTCTTAAAAGTTCACGCATTTTCGCTTGAATCATATCAATCGCAATGCGGTTTTCTCCACCCCGAGGTACAATAATATCGGCATAACGACTGGATGGCTCTATGAATTGTAAATACATAGGGCGTACAGTTGTTTCATATTGTCGAAGTACCGACTCAAATGACCGTTGTCTTTCCACCACATCTCGCATTAAACGTCGAGATAAACATATATCGAGAGGTGTAAACATAAAGATTCGGATATCCATGAGTTGGCGTAAAGATGGATCGGTAAATAACAAAATACCCTCCAAAACAATAATCTTATGACTGCCGATGCTTCTTGTTTCAGGCAAACGAATATGTTTGGAGTGAGAGTAAATCGGAATATCAACAGATTTGCCTTCTTGTAAATCTTGCAAGTGCTGCGCTAACAGCTCATGATCAAATGCTTCAGGATGGTCATAATTGATTTTTTCACGTTCACTTAGGCTTAAATGGCTATTGTCTTTATAATAAGCATCTTCAGAAATAACAACCACCTGATCAGAACCTAATTCGTTGACAATGGTATTAGCAAGTAAACTTTTGCCTGATGCAGACGGTCCAGCAATCCCAATAATGATAATGTCGTTTTGCATAATATTAATCTTGGTGAATTTGTTCAATGTTAAGGGTTTTTAGTCGTTTTTTCAACTGAAAAGCAATTTTTTGTTTTTAAAAAGGTCATGATGTGTTCAAATTTTTCTTGGGATCAGATTTTTTTAAGATGACATAGATAGCACCTGTACCACCATGTTTTGGATGAGCACTATGAATTGCCAACACATGAGGGTATTGGCGTAACCATAAAAAAAGGTGTTGTTTAAGAATCGGGGTTTCGCCATGTTTGCTACCTTTACCGTGAATCACCAAGAGATTACGGTTGGCATGACCACGTGCATGGTTTATGAATTTATTTAATCGGTCTTGGGCTTCAAAACGTTCTAGACCGTGTAAATCAATACGCGCATCAATATGCAATTGTCCCTTAACAAGACGATCTTGATGTTGTTGTGATAGAGATTCTAAGCCATGTTTTAAAATCGATGTGCTGGTGATCGGTTCTGAATAATCTAAGGAAATATTTAAGGTGACGCCCGGCTGAAAAGGTTTGTGTTTTTTGATTTTCTTTTCAAGAGAATGAGAAATTTTATCAAGATTATCGTGAGAACTAGGCCCTATGTTGCGCTTATTGATTTTCGGTTTAATGTGAACAATCGGAGGGGATTCTTTTAAATTAACGGTTTTTTGACCTTTTTTGAGGGGTTCAACACCTTTCATAAGACTACGAAACAAATGAATATCATCATCAGAGTTCGAGAATTTAGTCATGCTTGCTCCTCAATGATTATGTGAGTATTTTAACATGTTATTAAAATAGACGCACTAGTTCATGGTGAAGATAAAAAGCTTACTTTTGGTAATTTAAATGATCTTATAAAAATTCTTCGACATTATTTTCTATATTAATTACAGGCAATCCTTTAATTATTTCATGTTTTTCTTGTTGAGTTGGAAAAATTTGTTGACCATCAATATTTAACGCATCTCGAAATTTAGCAACAAAATGAACATCATTTGCCGTCAGGACATTAAGTTTATCATTCACTAAATCCTGTCTAACAAAAAATGCATTTAATCCAGTAGAGTTGGTGCCAACGAAGGCATACCCTTTATTTTCTGCTAAATGAACAAATGCTGACAGTGAAGCCCCCCAATATAGATTCGAATAATGTGCAGAGGTTCTATAAAAATCTTCTTTATAAGGGATGGATATTTTTCTATCTGGGCCAAAAACTGAATTATATTCACAAATGATTATTCTGGGTTTATAAAAGTTTATGGCTTCAAATATGTAATAGTCGTTTCCATCAATATCTATTGATAAAATCCCCAAATCTTGATCAAACCCACTTTTTAGCAGTATGTTATAGCAATTTAGAAATG